>NZ_JBYUVT010000021.1:0-85617 GCF_058135255.1 Flavobacterium sp. LK-23 | reverse complement strand
GACACGGGAGCGGACGGTAAGTCGGCGTTCGAGATCTGGAAAGAGCTTCCTGGAAACGACGGAAAAGACATGAACGAGTATGTTGCAGGCCTTAAAGGAGATACAGGAACAGATGGCGTAATTTCATTTGTACCAGTGGTAACAACAGGACATGACATTGCTACTTATACAGATGCATCAGGAAATCCAGCTTCACTTAAAGAAACAGTAACGTCATTAAGCTATGTTGAAGCATCAAAATCTTTAATTTATAAGAATGAAAATGGTGTTGAAAATAGCCTTACTATGACTGATTTAGTGGGTGATGCAGAAACGCTAACAACATTAGCGCATAATCCTACTGCAAAAGCACTTAATTACACTGGAGAAGATAAAAAGGTTACTACGATAAACCTTAAAGATATTACTACTACAACTTCAGATAAAGTTTTAGCAGTAACAGGTTTAGGAGCAACATTTACTGATGCTACTGTAAATATAGTGCCATCAGAAGTTGAAGGTGACGTATTAACGACAATTAAAGATGAACAAGGTGCAATAAATGTAGAATGGAAAGCACCAGCTAAAAACAATGTTATGGGAATTCATGTGACAAGTGACGATTATACGTTAACGCCAGATGATTACACTATTATTGCCAGAAAACTGACGAAAGATATTACAATTACTCTTCCAGTAGCATCAGAAAATAAAGGAAGAATATTGGTGATGAGTCAGTTAACAACTTCTTACACAGTTAAATTCAATACAAGTGTAATATACTCTGACGATTCAATTTTATCTTACATAGCAGCTAGTGCATTTGGAGGTGAGACTAATGGTAGTTTGAAAATTACCTTGCAATCAGATGGTACTGATTGGTACGTAATAACATCTACATTATAATATTTAATAGTATAAAACCGGTCATGCAAATGACCGGTATTTAATACTTCTTAATTAGAAATTTTAATAAAAAATTATAACAATGAAAAAAATATTATTTATATTATTAATGGTCTTTACTTTTGCCCAATCTTTTGCGCAAGTAAGTAAACCTGTAGTTGTTGGAGGCGCTGAGACAGGAGATCCAAATGCAACGATGCAAATACTTTCCCAAAAAGGGACCAAAGGTTTAAAAATGCCTGAATTTACTGCAGCACAAATGACAACCTTACAACCTTCCTTAACTTTAGCAAATAAAGGTTTAACAGTATTTAATACAGATGAAAACTGTATACAAGTATGGAAAGGTGCAGTTTGGTCAGAATGTGATGCCATCTCATTAGCTAAGTTTACCTTTGATTGTTCTGGCAGTGCAATAAAAGGAAAATATTATGCAGGTATAAATGTTGATCCTATTGCAAATTATATAGAATTAACAGCTACAGTTGTAAAACCTGGTACTTATACTTTTTACACAGAAACAATAAATGGAGTAAGATTTTCTTATACTGGGATTGTGGCTACAATGCCAACAGGACCAATAAAAATACAGATTCCAGCAATAGGAAATCCTCAAAATGTTGGAAGCATGGCATTTAAAGTATATGACCAATCAGGAAAAGAGGTTTGTACAGTTTCCAATTTTACGACTGAGGTAAAAGAAAATAATGCGGAGTTTACAATTTCTTGTGATAATACACTACCGGTAGGTACTTTCACAGAAGATCAGCCCGTAAATTCGAATATTGATGGAGTTAGTATTCAATTAGATGTAGAAACTTCAGGATATTATTCTTTGCATACGAATGTGATAGGTGCTAATGGCGATGATCCAGGCATGTGGTTTGAAGGAGCTGGCTATGTTTCAGCCTCACCTAATGCACGCATTACTTTATTTGCACATGGTACTCCAAAATGGGGTTCAGATGGTAAACTTATTTTTACATTGTATGATAAAAACAATGTTGCTGTAGGCTGTACCTTTACTATTTCTTTAAAAAGTGTAAAAGCTAGTTTTACAGTTGACTGTAGTGCTGCAGGTACAACAGTGAGTGGTACATTTGTTGAAAAGAAAGAAGCAACATCTTCTAATTATTTGACTTTAAATGTGAATGTTACAAAACCAGGAATTTGGAAAATAGTAACAGAGCCAGTAAAAGGAATTACTTTTAGTGGATCATCTTCATTTACAGATGAAGATGTTACAAAAGGATCGGCAACAATAACATTAAGTGCAGATGGTACTGCTGATGCGGGAAGTGCGGGGTTATATTCAGTAAAATTATTGGATGCTTACAATAAAAATACGGTATTATGTACACCAGTCGCAAAATTTGAAATTCAGGCAGATCAAGCGGCTATGGTTTGTAATGCGCCTTATGCGGTAATCACGAGTACAATGAAAATGAATACAGTGGTATCTGGAGCTTCTCAGACGCTTGTTATTCCTATAGATTTTACTTCGGCAGGACCTTATACTATCGTGGGAACAAGTGATGCAAATGTGACACTTAATGCAAAAGGTAGCATAACTCCTGCTCAACTAAGCGCAAATGGTGGAAAAGTATCTATTTCTTTTACAGTAACTGGTAAACCTTCTCAAGCTAATGATGTAGAGGGAATTTCCTTTACTTTAAAAGATGCATTATCAACTTCTTGTATGCGTAATATCACTATAACGCCTACTAAAGGAAGTACTAAATCTTATCCAGCTTCTACCTGTAAAGATGCATTGGTTGATAATGGAGGAGTAGGTGTAGCACCTAGCGGAGAATATTGGATAAAACCAACGCTTTATACTGGTACTGCAATAAAAACATTATGTGATATGTCAAATGCCAATGCATTAACAATGGTATGGTCATATTCTGAGCAAACAGCAAAAAACAGCTATATGGGGGCAAGTGGAATTTCAAGCAATTATTGCTTTGATAAAGATATGCCTATAAATAATGATAATTATAATAGTGAGATAATTAATTATGCTAATTTTAGAATGCCAAAGCAAGCAATGGCTGCAATTAATGTTAGTAATGGTACTGTTCCAAATTTAACTTCATCAACTACCACTACAAATAATAAATGGAGAATTAGAGTAGTATCATCATTGGGAAATGCTTCAAAAATTGAAGATGCCAATGCGCAGAATAACTATGTTGAATTTAATCCATATAGCGGATATGCTTTTACTAGTAGTGGCGGTGAGACAGATGGAGATCATAATTTTACGGGTAAATTAAATGGTAAAGATATTACTTGTGTGAGTAGAAGTTATAAGTATAATGGTGGTAGTGCAAGTGGATCTTTTATAGGTAAACCAACTAGTATTTTACTGAAATGGACAGGAGGGCCAACAGGACAGACTAATCCTAATTATTTTGGAGGTTTTGGAACAAAAACAGAAGTAGGAGGGCACTTTCTAGATTGTAAAGGAGGAGCTGCAACTTGTAGCACTGCTGATTTGGTTGTTAGTCCTAACAATAGGGTAATTCAAGTATTTACATATTAATTATTAAGAAAATTAAATCAAAATCAATAAATTTACTGTCCCTGAATTTTTTCAGGGGCAGTTTATTTTTTTTAACATTTTGTAATATGAAGAAATCCTGCTTAAAAATCCTGCTATTTGTAATTTGCCTTTTGGTACAAAAAATAACAGCACAGCGAACCATTACCCTAAAAAATGAAGATTTGCTCAAAGGAGATACCTGTACTTTGTATAGTTATAAAAATGCTATGCCCATACTATTACAAGTGGCTATTGTAGAAGAACCAGGAAAAATTGTGGCAAAAGACACAAGCAATACAGCAAAAGAAGGAGTTTATGTATTCAGGATGCCAAAAGCATTAAACAATAATGCTATTACCATCATATGCTCAAAAGAAGAAAAAAAAGATATTGAGTTGCATTATTATGGTCACAACCAAAACGTTGTTTTTAAAGACAGTGAACAAAACAATGCCTATGTTTCTTTTATTCAATCAGCACAGCAGTTCTATGGCAGACAACATTTTCTAGAAGAAGAATTTCTTAACACATTTGATAGTATTGAGCGAAAAAAAATAAGAAATAAAGCAATTGATGAACAACAAATATTATATGACTATGGTATGCGTATAGTAAATGCATACAAAGGATCTGTACTTGCAAGATTGGTTGCTTGTAACAATACTTTGCCAATTCCTGATATGGCTTGGAGTGCAGAACATTTAATGTATAAAATAGAGGAAAAAGAATATCAAAATGCTATAAAATTTATTCGTCAGCATTATTGGGAAGGAGTAGATTTTAATGATAATATGTTGCTTAACACGCCTTATTTGTATGGTAAAACAGGTCAGTATATGAGTTTGTTTCATATAAAAGATACTACAAATTCAAAAGAGGCTATAAATGATTTGCTAACCAAAGCGTCTGTAAATCCAGATGCTTATCGCGTAATTCAAGAGGCTTTATTAAATATGTATTTAATAAAACAAAGTGATTTTTTTAATGAAGAAATAGGTATTTACATCCTTCAAAATGAGCGAAACCAAGCTTTTACTCCAGATTGGAGAAAAGATATAATTAATTCAAGGATTTCATATATAAAAAAAAACAGCATAGGCAGTCTGTCAGCTGATCTTCCTTTAAAAGATCAAAAGGGGCTAAAACAATCTTTAAGAAATATAAAATCAAAATATACAATACTTTATTTTTTTGATCCCGATTGTTCAAGATGTATGCAAGTAACTCCTGTTGTGAAAGAGTGGCTGAGTAACACCGCACCCAAGGATATTACTGTTTTAGGAATCTATATTAACAACGATAAAGCAGAATGGAATAAGTATGTTAATGAAAATAGCTTTCCTAAAAATTGGACTAATGTATGGGGAGATTCCGATTTTGTTAAAATTAGAACTGATTATTGGCTCGATAATATACCTTCAATTTATCTGTTAGATGAAAATAAAAAAGTCCTTTTGAAGGATGTCAACTACAAGCAATTAATTAATTATTTCGATAAGAAGTAGCGAAGTTTAAAGATTTGATTTTTTTGCAATCTAGATAATATAGAAAAAAGATTTGTTTTGAATTTCTAAAAAGCGAGGAAGCATATGCTTCCTCGCTTTTTATTTTTTGACTGGTAAAATTTTAGATATTGATTTGTCACAAAAACAAAAATCTATTTGAAAAATATAAAACACATTGTAATACAGTTTGTTGTGTTTTACGAGGTTAAATTTCTCACCTATAAAATGACCTTATTTTAATACAACAAAGGCTTTTACGGGATAAGTGAGTTTTGGTATTGATATAATTTTGTTGTGTTATTTAATATAATCTGTAAAGTAAATAAAATGATGAAAAAAAATACTAATTTATATAGAATACCAGAAAAAAAAGACCCTGTAAAGGATCAAAAAAACAAAAGCGCTTTTTTGTATTATGCTGGTTTTTTTGCTATTGTATCTTCTTCAGGATATGCACAAGTTGTTAATTCCGGCGATGTGAAAATTGCTCCTAATACCATCATGGCTGTTTATATGGATTATGAAAATGCGCCAACGGGAGATTTTGTAAATGATGGAAGCCTATATATTTTTCAAAACTGGAAGAATGACGGTTTAGTTACTTATACAGAGAGCCAAAACGGTTCTACATTTTTTAATGGTTCAGACGATCAGTTTATAGAAGGAACTCAGGTTTCTAATTTTAAAAATACTTTTTTTGAAAATGTATCTTCTCTAGTGCCTTTTCATTTATCTGGTAAGATAGCCGTAGGAGGTAATTCAGAATTTAAAAAAGGCGTTGTACTTGCTGGTGATTATGGCGGTAAAGTAATTTTTAGAGAAAAAGCAACTCACACACTCACAAGTGATTTAAGTTTTGTAGACGGTCAGGTAGAAAAGGATGGTATTGCAGCATTTGAGTTCCCAGTTGGAGCAGGAAAATATTTTAGACCTTCTTATCATGCAGCAGGCACTAGTGAAGGAGATATATACACAACGCAATACTTCAACAAGAATTCCAGCTCTATTCATTCTCACGATGAGAGAGATGAAAAAATCCTAGAGATAAATAAAAATGAATATTGGGAAGTGAGTAAAGATAAAGGTGCAAACAAAATTATCTTGAGTTTAACAATGAATAGGCAAACAACACCTGACGAATACTTTAATGAAAGCGATACGTATCAGGTGGTAATAACACGCTGGGACAGCGCATCTGGTAAATGGATAAACGAAGGAGGAGATGTTAGTGCTCCTCTAGCAGGAAAACCTTATGAGAAATTATTAACAGCACAGGTAAGTGGCTATGGGCTTTTTACTATGGCCTTGGTTAAGAAACCAGAACAAGAACCAGAAGATGTTGTTATATATAATGCAATTTCACCAAACGATGATGGTTTAAATGACAGCTTTGTGATCAAAGGAATTGATAGATTCCCTGATAACCAAGTAGAGATTTACAATAGATGGGGAGTTAAAGTTTATGATGCGAAGTCTTACAATGAAACCGATAATATGTTTAGAGGATATTCTGACGGACGTGCGACAATAAAAAGAGGTGATAAACTTCCAACAGGAACGTATTTCTATATTTTGAAATATAATACTGGTAAAAAAGTAAAAGAGAGAACAGGTTATTTGTATATCAATAATCAATAATTAAAAGAAATTAGAACTAATGAAAAAGATTTCATATTTATTAATCTTGTTGTTTATCGGAGTTTTTGAAATGTCCGCACAACAGCAGTCGCAGTATACACAATACATGTATAATACGATGACAATAAATCCAGGTTATACAGGAACCCGCGGTATACCAAGTATATTTGGAATGTATAGAACGCAGTGGGTAGGACTAGACGGAGCTCCAAAAACAGCAAATTTTTCTATTGAATCTCCTATAACAGAAAACGGACAAGGTTTAGGATTATCTGTAATCAGTGATAAAATTGGACCCTCACAAGAGACAACCGTAACAGCAAGTTATTCCTATCCAATACAACTTTCTGCAGATACGTTTTTGTCTTTGGGTATTAGCGCATCAGGCAATTTTATGCAGGTTGACTATAATAAGCTAAATGTATTGAATCCGGAAGATCCATATTTATCAGGAAACTTAACCAAAAATTCTCCAAATTTTGGAGCAGGGGCTTACTTCCATTCAGAAAAATGGTATGCAGGTTTATCAGTACCAATGATTTTGGAAACCAAATTCTATGATGATGTAAAAGTATCAGTCGCTTCTCAAAAAATGCACTTGTATGCAATGGGAGGTTATGTATTTGATTTAAATGATAATCTAAAATTCAAGCCGGCTGCAATGGTAAAGATGGTTAGCGGTGCACCATTGGCAGTTGATTTGTCTGCAAACTTTTTATTCAATGAAAAATTAACTTTAGGAGCAGCCTACAGATGGGATGCAGCCGTAAGTGCTATGGCAGGATTTCAGGTAACATCAGGTTTGAATATTGGATACGCTTACGATTACGATACGCAGAAAATAGGAAACTACAATTCAGGATCACATGAAATCTTTTTGCGTTTCGACTTGTTTTCTGGAACCAAATACAGATTGGTTACACCAAGATTCTTTTAATAACCAAAAACTAGGATAAAAAATGATATCTAATAAGATGAGAACTGTACTAACCGCAATTTGTATTTGCTTAATTCAAATAGGAGTGGTAAAGGCACAGGATAAAAAAATTGAAAAAGCAAATGAAACTTATAATAAGTTTGCTTTTATTGAGGCGGCTAAGCTGTATAAAAATCTGGTTGATAAAGGAAATTCTTCTTTAGAAGTTTATACAAAATTAGGTAACAGCTATTATTTTAACGGACAATATCCCGAAGCGGCAGAAGCTTATTCAAAAGTTTTTAATTCTGGACAATCTGTGGATCCAGAGTTTTATTTTAGATATGCTCAGGCTCTCAATAATACAAAAAAATACAATGAAGCGAGTGCTGTTGTAAAAAAATATTATGCAATAACAGGTAAAAAAGATGCTAGTGAAAATTGGAAAGAGCTAAAACTACTGGCTGATATTCAAAAGGAGTCAGGTCGTTACAGCTTTAAACCAGTAAATATCAATACGCCAGTTTCTGATTTTGGAACTTCATTTAATGGTAAAGACGAAGTTGTATTTGCTTCAGCAAGAGATACTGGAGTAATTATAAAGCGTAAACATAGCTGGAATGAAAAATCTTTCATGAAACTTTATACAGCGAAAATTTCTACAGATGGAGGCTTAGAAGATACAACACCTGTAAAAGGAGATGTAAATACAAAATACCACCAAAGTAGTGCTGCAGTTACTAAAGATGGTAAATACATGTATTTTACCAGAAACAATTTTGCAGATGGTAAATTAGGAGCAGATAAAAACGGAACCAATTACCTGAAAATTTATGTTGCAGAAAATATCAAAGGAGAATGGAAAAATGTAAAAGAATTGCCTTATCCTATCAATAGTGATGGTTTCTCTTCAGCGCATCCGGCATTGAGTGCAGACGAATCGCAGCTGTATTTTGTATCTGATCGCAACAATAGTTTTGGAAACTCAGATTTGTATGTGGTAAGTTTAAAAAAGGGAACGCTGGTAAGTAATGACGTAACAAGATTAAGTGATGAAATTAATACTCCAGGGCGTGAAACTTATCCTTACGTAGATAATAAAGGTATTTTATACTTTGCATCAGACGGTCATCCCGGTCTTGGCGGACTTGATGTCTTTGCTGCTATGAAAGACAATGACGGAAAATACCATGTGGTAAATCTTGGTGATGGTGTTAATACAGCTTCGGACGATTTTGCATACGTGATTGATGCTGACACTAAAAAAGGATATTTTTCTTCAAACAGAGACGGTAATGATGATATCTACAGTTTTACAGAAAACAAGCCAGTAAACTTTGATTTTGATATAAGATCTATGATTTACGGTACTATTACAGAAAATGGTAAACCAGTGCCAAATTTCAATGTGCAGCTGTTTAATCCAAATAACGAAAGTATTGGAACAACGACCACAGATACTGATGGTAATTACAAATTGTATTTAGATCCTTACCAAAATGACAAAGCAGTCTACAAAAAGACTTCTTATGCTGATAAAACAGTTTCTGTTGAACCATTAAAACCTTTAGAGAAAAAAGAAATTAGTTTCGAAATCACTAAAGAAATGGAAGTTGTTGTTGATGGTGAAAAAGTAAAAATTAAAGATGGAGATGATTTAACAGATAAATTGAAATTAAATCCTATTTATTTTGACTTGAATGGTTACAACATTAGACAATCATCTAAGAAAGAATTGAATAAAGTAGTAGCTTTAATGAAAGATCGTCCAAACATATCTATTAAAGTTAATTCATACACAGATAGTAGAGGAAGAGATGAATTTAATATGAAACTATCTGAGAATAGAGCGAAAGCAACAGTTGACTATATAGTTAAAGCAGGTATTGATCAAGAAAGAATCAGCGGCGAAGGATTCGGTGAAACGAAGCTATTAAACCACTGTTCTAATGGCGTGATTTGTTCAGAGAAGGAACATGAATTAAATAGACGTTCAGAGTTTATTATAAACTTTAAATAATTTTCTTCTTTAAAAAAAGCTGCTGGTTAATAGAAATATTACCAGCAGCTTTTTTAATACTATTTTTTAAGATTCATTTTTTATTGGGTCTAGGTGTTTTTTTACAAAATCATCAGTGGGTTTTCTTTTAAGCTGTTCAAAATATTTAGTGCAAAAATAGCTGAGTTTGGTATAATTAAGTTCATACATAACTGCAGTTAGAGTAGTATATTCTCCACTTCTAAGGAGCTTTTGAGCAAGATTTATTTTTTCTTCTATAAATAAATTTTTTGGCGTATTGTTGTAACGCGTTTTAAAAAGACTTTTGTATTTAGAAGCCGACATTCCTGCCATACTTGCTAAGAAAGTTAAGGAAGGAAATGGTCCGTATAAATTATTTAATAAATAGTTCTTCGTCTTCTCAATTGCCTCGTTTTCAATTTCGGTAAGAGGCACGCTTTTATTTTTTGTTTCGTAAAATTTATTAAAAAAATTGCCTAATATTTTTAAGGAAATACCTTTTATAAAAGAATCAAAAGCTAAGTCACGAACTGATTTCTGTTTTATAGATTGAATTAACAATATACTATTGCTGTCAATATTGCCATAGTGGTAGAATGTTTTTTTGTTTGTTTTGCTTTTTACAAAATAATTTTCTTTTTTTTCAAACTCCTGAATAAAATCATGCAAGAGTTTTTTGTTAATTAACAATCTTAAAGCAATTGTTCGTTCATTCACAGAAGGCTTGAAAGAACTTTCGATTTCATTGTCAAGTATCGCAAGATCCAATTGATTAAAAGAGCCTATTTCATAATCGATATTATTAATCTTAATAAGATTGATGTGCTCGCTTAAATCAAAATGAAAAATGAAAATTTCATTGTCAGATTTTTGCCGTGTTAGTTTGATAGGCACTTTTGCTGTTAAATCGGCATACACGACTGAAATACCCTCCATTACTTGAGAAAAATAAAAAAAGCCTTTGCCTATATCTTTGGGTACAATAATCAGTTTATCATCTAATAGCTCTGTATCCAATTGTTTCACTAAATCATATTGCCATTCTGGAGTTAAAGTGTAGGAATGCGTAAATTTTCTCATAGACTATTTATTACGATTAATTATTGGCACTCCTTTACAATTGTTTGTAAAATGCTTTAGGAGACAACCCAAAATGTTCTTTAAATTTTGATGCGAAATAAGAGTTATTAGTAAAATTTAGTTCATCTGAAATCTGCGAAATCGTGAGCTGTTTGTTTTCAAGAAGTTCTTTACCAAGTAATAATTTGTTTTCCATAAAAAAAACATTGGCTGTATCTCCTGTTATTTTCTTAAATAAAGTTTTAAATTTTGATTCTGACATATTAGCCATCTTGGCCATGTGCGTTATACTTGGAAAGTGATCTCTAATATGCTCAATTAAGTACATTTGTATTGCAATAATATGATTTAAGTCTGTTTTGTTAACTGTTTGAGCAATGATTTTTTTTGTAGCTAATTTTTTTAAGTAATTTGAAATTAATAAGTGGACAGTGCCTTTTAAGTGCAGATTGAAAATAGCTCCTCCAACTGGGAGCTTTCTCAAATCATTTAAAATATGATAGCTTTCGCTGGTCATTCTGTCAAACCGAATTATCGTATTTTCTTTGGGATCAAGTAGAGAGTCAATATTCTGAATTACAATACCATTTTTTTGAGTAAAAGCCTTTAACATATTTTTTTTGATAAAAAAGCATAAGGCAAAAGTTTTGCTCCCTTTCTTGACATTATATTCTGAGTTCAAAGATCCATCAATAACAGCTAGGTTGTACTTCCATCTACCGACATTGTACATAAAATGGTCTGTGTTTACGGTAGCTTCCCCTTCTGTTAAGTTGTAATAAAATCCAACAAAATCTTGATTCAAATTTTGTTGTATTAATTGGTAGTTTCTTTTGTATTCTACATTGATGTAATAGGCTAGAATACCATCGCCACAATCTAAAAAATATCGTATTCCTGTTTGGGAATCCTCAGGGAGTCTGATAAAGTTTCCTTCAATTTTTCCTCCAATTTGTGCAGCATAATGCTCTACCCAAGTAAGATCTGCATCATAATAATGTTTAATTATTTTCATGGAAATGTGGATTTGTGTTATAAAGTTAAGATTTTTTAAGAAATTAAATAACTTTTTTGTTTTATAAGTTATTGGTAATTAGTGATGTTGTAATTGTTAATAACTTGAAAACACCAAGCAGTATGCAGTAAAATTTACAATTAATGAATCTTTATTACAATGCTGTTTGGTTCTTTATTTCTAATAAAAACACTATGCTCATAATTTTTGGAAGTGCTAAAGAGGTAAACTTGAATTTGTGAAAGAATCTATTCTCAATTTCTTTAACATGCTGGCAATATGAGATTGAAATGAAGTGTAATATTGGTTTCACGTTAAGACTGTTTTTAATTAATTTGATTTATTTTAATACATTTTAGGCTTTTAGAGGCAAACGGTATGCCTCTTTTTATATTAATTTGTAAATCAGTAAATTGTATTCTTGTCTATTTTAAAACGTGTAAATCATCTAGGTAGATTTTGAACGGTTGAGGAATATATCCCCGTTTTTAAAGAACTTTTTGGTTTAAAGTCTTCCTGTCAATTTGCAGGATTTGGGCCGCTTTTGTTTTGTTATTGTTAACAGCTGCCAAGACTTTTAAAATCTGTTCTTTTTCATATTCTTTTAAAGGCTTAAAAAGTGTATCTGAAGATGGGATGTGATATTTTAAATTTTCGGGAATATGATCCAAAGTAATGGTGTCATCGCTCATAATAACCGATCTATGAATTACATTTTCAAGTTCTCTTATATTTCCTGGCCAGTTGTATCTCATTAGAACTTCGATTGCTTTTTCATTTATTTGAACATTCGATTTATTATATTCAAGAGAATACTTTTCTATAAAAAGATGAATTAAGGTCAATAAATCTTCTTTTCGATCTCGTAAAGGAATAGTTCTAATAGTAATAACGTTTATTCTATAATATAAATCTTCTCTGAAAGTGCCTTTTAGAATCATATCTTCCAGATTGCTGTTTGTGGCACATAAAATCCTTACCTCTATTTTTTCTGGTTTTGTTGCACCAACTCGTAGGATTTCTTTTTCTTGAATAACTCGTAATAGTTTAGTCTGTACAGACAAAGGAGCGTCTCCTATTTCATCTAAAAAAATAGTGCCTCCAGAGGCAGATTGAAATAAGCCTATTCGGTTTTCTGAAGCTCCTGTAAAAGAACCTTTTAGATGTCCAAATAATTCAGATTCTATAAGGTTTTCGGGTATTCCACCGCAGTTTACTACAATAAAGGGCTGGTCTGCAAGTTTGCTGGTAAAATGGATAGCTCTCGCAATCATTTCTTTTCCGGTACCGCTTTCTCCTTCTATAAGAACATTTGCCTTTGTGTCTTTTACGCGTTTGATTGTTTCAACTAAATCCCTAAACTGATGCGAACTTCCAGTAAGACCTCCATACGATTTTTCATTATCCAGGTTTAGAAAATTGGTTGAAGCTTTAGGCACAAGTGTTCTTTTCTTAAGTGAATCTAAAATGGTTTTATGGAGTTCTTCACTTGTAAAAGGCTTTGTCAAATAATCTAATGCACCAGATTTCATTGCGTTTACAATATTGTAAACAGATGGAATTCCAGATATTACAAGCTTTGGTATTGCCGGAAAATGCTCTTCTGCATATTTTAATAGTTCAAGTCCGTTTATATTAGGCATATTGAGGTCGCTGATCAATAAGTCTATGTCTGAGTTTTTTAAGACTTCAATGGCTTCATTTACAGAAGAAGCTTTGTAAGTTCGATAATTGAAAGATTTTAATTGTCTTTGAATTAAATCCAGCATATCATTATTATCGTCGACAACCAGTATATTCTCTTTTTTAAAAGTCATTTTGTTTTAAGATAAAGGGATGCGAATGGTAAAAATTGATCCATTTGGAAAATTGTTTTGAAGCGTAATCTCTCCATTGTGATTTTTAATGATGCCATGAACTACACTTAAACCAAGTCCGCAGCCATAATTGACAGGTTTGGTTGAAAAAAAAGGTTCAAATATTTTTTCTTTTATAGCATCCGGAATGCCCGTTCCTTGATCCTCTATTTTTAGATAAAGATTAGTCTCGTCATGATCTACTATTATCTTTATAGTGCTTTTTTCTGGCGAAGCATAAATAGCATTTATGAGCAGATTAAATAATACTTGAGTAAATTGAACCGAATCGACCTTTGCTACTATAGTGTCATCCTCAAAGATCAATTCATGTTTAATTGCTTTTTTCTGAAAGTTAGATTTTAGAAAAGACAAGGCAAAAACGATAATAGGTTTTAATTCTTGCAATTCTAATTTTTGAGGCATTTCGCAAGAAAAGAACATGAGTTTTTTGACTATCTCTCGAGAATAGATAACCGAATTAATGATAATATCAATATCAGCACTAATTTCGGGATCGGAATTTTGCTCTTTTATAAGTTCTGCAAAACCTAAAATATTACCTAATGGCGTATTTAGCTCATGTGCTATTCCTGCAGTCATTTCGCCAAGTAAGGAAAGACGTTCCATACGTTCTATGGTTCTTCTTAATACCGCTTTTTTTTCCAGTGTCTGAAACTTTTCAATATAATTTCCGATTTCTATTGCAATAGTATCTAGAAGTTTCTGCTCGTCTTCATTAAAATCATCCTGAGTATATTTTGCAGAGGGATAATGAACTTTAATATATCCAGAATCCATATCCTTAGTTTGCAGTATACTGCATTGAAAAATACTCGGATATTTTTTCTCAGATGTTAAAAGATGATAATCTAAAATATGAATTTCTACGACGGCATCAAGATTATAACGCCATGCCTTTTTTGTGCTAAAAATAATCTCATAAAGTGTTTGAATATGTATAGAATTAGATTTGGAAATAATCTTAGAAATTTCATAAAGACAAGCTAGTTCTTTAATTTTTTCTTTAAGATTTTCTTCTGTAAACTGTAAATTCATTGTAAGAAATTATTTGTTTTTCATTAAAAAATGGATCCAAAAGTAAAAAAATATTTTTGACTATATAATAAAAGAAAGTTAATTCTTAACTATTTGAAAATAAGATAAATAAGGTTTTTTATTATAGTCTTATTGTATTACTTTTTTAACTTTTAAGGGTATATTTTGAGAATGATTTTTTGTAAAAAAATGCCAATGTTCGGATGATAAACTATTAGAATTAAAATGCAATAAAGCCTTACAGAATATTTTTTTGAGAATACTGGTTTCTAATATTGTTTTTGTTATGAAGAAATAATTTGAAACCTCCGATGAGTGATAATTTTTTATAATGATATAAGATTATAAAATTACTCACAACTTAAAATCGAATAGAAAAACCATAAATATATATATAGGTTTTTTTTTATTAAATAAAAATAAAACTTTAACAGTTAGCGAGTTAGTATTTTATTATCTTTATAACTCTCTTAATTAAAGGGGAATGTTTTTATAAAATTTTTAGTCTTGATCGGCTCTAAAATTCCTCATTTAATTTATTTCAAGCCATTTAAATCAAATGCAAATCGCTAGATAGATTTGTTCATTTGTCTCGATTTCTTTATTACTCTCAAATTATTTGCCTTAAATCTTTTATTTCTCTTACAAATAAATTGATAACCCTAATATTTGACTTATGAAGAATAAATTACTCTCATTAATTTTATTTTTAGGTAGTTATGCAGCTTATTCTCAGGTTGGTATTGGAACACCAATGCCAAATACTTCTTCCCAATTAGAAGTTGTTGCTGCTGATAAAGGTGTGTTAATTCCTAGAGTTAATTTAAAAAACTCTACAGACGGTACTACAATTGCTAATGGCAATGTGAATAGTTTATTAGTCTTTAATGCAGCAACAATTTCAGATATTACACCAGGATATTACTATTGGTATAATAATAAGTGGAATAGAATTGTAATATCAAGTGAAGTAACCTCAAATCCTGGAACAGTTATTTATAATCCCATTAATCAACAATTTACTTACATTGATTCTTCAGGAAATTCGCAAGTTATCGATATAAGTGCAATCGTAAAAGCAAATGAAACCATTACCTCACTTGTTAATAATGGCGGAGGTTCTTATACGTATACCAATGAAGCGGGTACAGCTGTCAATATTGATATTGTTGGCGATGTCACAACTAATTTCAGTACGATTGTAAACAATCCCGCCGTAACCAATATCATTCAGGATATCGTCAACAAAACAGAAGGGAATGTCACTTTTAACTCTACAACAAATCAGTTTAGTTACGTTGATAATTCAGGCAATACACAAATTATTGATATTAGCACTATTGTAAAAGCTAACGAAACAATAACTACGTTAGATAAAGATGCAGCAAATAATGGTCTATATACCTATACAAGCGAGAATGCCACTACAACTACAATTGATATAGTTGGTGATGTAATAAACAATGCCAATACAATCTTAAATACCCCTAGTTTTATTACTCAATTGACTAACATTATTAAAACAAATGAAACGCTTACAAGTCTAACATATGATGGTGTAGCGAATACTTTAACTTATATAGATGAAAAATCTACGCCATACACCATTAATTTATTGGATTTAGTAGGTGATGCAGAAACCCAAACGACATTAGTTTACGATCAAATAGCGAAAACCTTAACCTATAATGGTGAAAGTGGAACTCCAACAGTAATTAATTTGGTTGATTTAGTTGGTGATGCAGAAACAGTCACAACAATAACTCCTGTTGTAACAACTGGAAATAGTATAGCTACATATAATAACGAGGCTGGTACAGCAGTAGATATTAAAGAAACTGTAACAGCCCAAAGTCAAAATCTAGCAACGGGAGCCATAACTTTTACTAATGAAGCTGGAACAGCACTCACATCTAATGTCATTAGTTCTGATCCTGCTAATATAATTATTGCTGGTAGCGATGGAGGAGCTTTATTGACCCCTACCGCTATTACAAATTTAACTACAGTTTCTAATACATCAGTAGTAAATAATTTAACTACAACAGTAAATGGAGTAACAGGAACTGCTGTACCCATTATTAACAGCAACGAAATCTCATTGACAGGAGCAAGTTTAACCACAACCGTAAATGGGGTAGCGAGTACTGCATTAGATTTGACTCCAATTATTACAGCGGGTACAACCAATGCTTTGAGCTTGGCAGGCAACACTTTGACCTCAAATGTAAATGGAGTTTCTACTACTTCAGATGCTGTAAGCGGTGTTTCAAATGCTTCAGCCATAAATACTGCGACAGTAACAGTAAATGGAATAACCAGTACAGGTGCTCCAATTATTAACAGCAACGAAACGACATTAACAGGAGCGAGTTTAACCACAACCGTAAATGGGGTAGCGAGTACAGCATTAGATTTGACTCCAGCAATTACAGCAGGAACAACCAATACTCTAGGTTTGGCAGGCAATACTCTGACCTCTAATGTAAATGGGGTTTCTACAACTTCAGATGCTGTTAGCGGTGTTTCTAATACATCGACAGTAAATGATTTAACTACAACAGTAAATGGAGTAGCAGGAACTGCTGTGCCAATTATTAACAGCAACGAAATCTCATTGACAGGAGCAAGTTTAACTACGACCGTAAATGGGGTAGTGAGTCCTGCACTAGATTTGACTCCAGCTATTACAGCGGGGACAACCAATACTTTAACAGCTGTAAATGGTGACTTAATCTCAACAGTAAATGGCGTAGCAACTGTACCTGTTCCAATAGTAATATCATCTGATAATGGATTAACTACAACAAACGGTAACGTTCAATTAGGAGGAGCCCTGATAACTCCAACAACAATAACTACTGGTCCTGTTAATACTTTAGCCGTAACAGGTTTACAAACCGGAATAGTAAATGATAATATAGTAGTTGTAGATCCGAGTGGTGTTTTAAAAACAATAGCTTCTACAGCTTTGAATGAAAATAATTGGCATTTATTGGGTAATAGTGGAACTGATCCATCCATTAATTTTTTGGGAACAACAGATGATAAAGATTTAGTTTTCAAAAGAGATAACGAGCCCGCAGGTTTGCTTAATCGTAACAATACATCTTTTGGAGTATTCGCTTTAAATATTGCTTCTACAGGAGTTGGTAATGTTGCAATGGGGAGATATTCTCTTTTTAGCAATACATCTGGATTTTATAATACAGCAATTGGTGAAAATGCTTTATACAATAATACAACTGGTGCAGAAAATACTGCATCTGGACATTTAGCACTTATTAATAGTACTACGGGTAATTTTAATACTTCTTCAGGATACGGATCTCTCTCTAGCAATACAATTGGTAACAGAAATACTGCATTAGGTAATGGTGCTGGTAACAATAATACCGAAGCTTCAAATAATACATTTCTTGGTGCTGGTTCAAATTTAAGTACTTCAGGATTAAATATAACCAATGCAACCGCTGTAGGGTATAATGCAAAAGTAGCGACAAGTAATAGTTTAGTTTTAGGAGGTATTGCAACTGATGCTGTAAATGTTGGTATTGGAGTGGATACACCTACAAATACTTTACACATAAAACCGTTAACTGGTTTAAATCCTATTCGCGTAGAAGGACTGCAAGCTAGCGTGTCTGGAACCGACAACATCGTGGTAACTGATGCAACAGGTGTTTTTAGAACAGTAACTCCAAGCTCTTTAATTCCCGCTACGACAGTATCAAACACTTCAACATTAAATAATTTGAGTACTACTGTAAATGGAGTAACAGGAACAGCAGTAAATATCATTAATAGTAATGCAATTTCACTAACAGGAGCAAGCTTGAGTACAACTGTAAATGGAGTTGTAAGTACATCATTAGATTTAACTCCAGCTATTAAGGCAGGTGAGACCATAACAACCATAACTCCCATTGTAAATTCGGGAAGTGTAATTGCTACTTATACTAATGAAGCTGGCGGAACCCCAGTTGATATTCAACAAACCGTAACAAAACAAACTCAGGATGTAGGAACAGGAATTATAAACTTTATTAATGAAGAAGGTTTATCTGTTGATTCACATGTTATAAGTGCTGACGTTGGTAATATAATCACTGTTGGGACCGATGGGGGAGCTTTATTAACTCCTACAGCATTAACAGCTGCAACGACTAATACTTTGACAGCAATAAATGGAGACCTTATTTCTACAGTTAACGGAGTAGCAACAACTCCTGCTGTTCCTGTATTAATCACTGCAGATAATGGGCTAACAGCAACAAACGGAAATGTGCAATTGGGTGGAAATCTTACTATTCCAACTACAATTACTACAGACTCTGCAAATACCTTAGCTATTACGGGCTTAATGCATGGAGACCCAATGAATGAAATTTTGGTTACTGATCCTATAGGAATCATAAGAACTATTAAACCCGTTGAACTAAATATGAATGATTGGAGCATTAATGGAAATATGGGAATACAGTCTCAATTTAATTTCTTGGGTACTCTTGATGATGCTAATTTAGTTTTTAAAAGAAATAACACTCCAGCTGGAAGAATTGAAACAGACAATACCGCTTTTGGGGTTAATGCATTAAATACCACTTCCACAGGAGTTCGAAATGTTGCAATGGGAACATCTGTCCTTCCTGTAAATACTACAGGGGAATCTAACACTGGGTTAGGGAATTATACCCTTTATAGCAATACAACAGGATCTAATAATACAGCATTAGGAACTTATGCTCTGTCTACGAACACAACAGGAGATTTTAATACCGCAACTGGACTTCTTGCCATGCAGGAAAATGCATCAGGAAATCATAATACCACAGTAGGTTATTCAGCACTTGCAAGTAATCAAACAGGAAGTAACAATACAGCGGTGGGTTCTGTTGCTGGTGGTATTGGTGGATTTAATGGATCCAATAATACATTTATTGGTAGTAATGCTAATCCAACAAATGGCAACCCTGTAAATAATTCCACAGCTATTGGAAATAATTCAAAGGTAGCAACCAGCAATAGTTTGGTGTTAGGAGGTATTGCGGCCGATGCTGTAAATGTTGGTATTGGCATTGATGCTCCGACAAACACTTTACACGTAAAACCCTTAACTGGTGTAAATCCTGTTCGCTTCGAAGGTTTGCAACCG
Source organism: Flavobacterium sp. LK-23 (assembly GCF_058135255.1). Classification (NCBI taxonomy): domain Bacteria; kingdom Pseudomonadati; phylum Bacteroidota; class Flavobacteriia; order Flavobacteriales; family Flavobacteriaceae; genus Flavobacterium; species Flavobacterium sp. LK-23. The sequence continues at coordinate 65,940 of NZ_JBYUVT010000021.1, read as the reverse complement.
AGTATTTCAGGTACTGATAATATTGTCGTAGCAGATGCAACTGGCATATTAAGAACGGTAACGCCAAGTTCCTTAATTCCTGCTACTACTGTGTCAAACTCCTCAGCATTAAATAGCTTGAGTACCACAGTAAATGGGGTAACAGGAACTTCTGTGAATATTGTAAATAGCAATACAACATCACTTACGGGAGCTAGTTTGACTACAACAGTAAACGGAATAGCTAGCACGCCACTAGACCTAACTCCTGCAATTAAGGCTAGCGAAACCGTAACTACAGTAAATCCAATTGTAACTACTGGAAACATTATCGCGACCTATACCAACGAGGCAGGGGGCACACCTGTTGAAGTAAAAGAAACAGTTACGACATTAAGTTATAACAGTACTTTAAATACCTTGAATTATGTAGGGGAAGGTACTTCTACAGCTATAGACTTAGTTGATTTAGTTAATAATACGATTGTAAAGTCAGATATAACTACTACAACTCCTGCTACAGTTTTAGCGGTAACAGGTACAGGAGCATCTTTGGCTGCAGCGACGGTTGATATAGTTCCTTCAACGATTGAAGGTGATGTGTTAACAACGACGGCGACAGGCGTAGAATGGAAAACTCCTGCTAAACCAAATGTTTTAGGTATTAAAATTACTTCTGGAGATTACACATTAGTTGATGATGACTATACAATTATTGCCAAAAATTTAACGAGTGACATTACGCTTACACTTCCAGATGCTACAACAAATACAGGTAGAATTTTAGTATTTAACCAAAATACAGTATCATCAGGAGGCACAGCTGTGGTAGTTAATTTTAATGTTCCGGTAGTGTATTCTGATACAGCCTCCTATCCATATATTGCATCAAGTGTATTTGGCGGCGCTACAGGTGGAAGCTTAAAAATTACTTTGCAGTCAGACGGAATAAACTGGTATGTAATAAATTATACAATGTAATAATTATACATAATCAATATAAAATATTGTATCAAAGCTTATTAAATAATGATAAAAATAAGGACTATGAAAAGAATAATTTTTACTCTACTATTAATTTTTAGTTTTATTAATACTTTCAGCCAAATAAATGAACCAGTAGTAATTGGAGGTCAACAAAAAGGAGATCCGAATGCAACCTTAGAAATACTTTCTAAAAACGGGACAAAAGGTTTTATGCCTCCTCGCTTAAGCCAGGTTCAAATTAATGCATTACAAACATCATTGACAGCTGATAACAACGGATTAACAGTTTATAATACAGATGAAAAATGTCTGCAATCATGGAAAGGAGACACTTGGACAGAATGTAATCCGGTACTTATTGCCAAGTTTACATTTGACTGTGCTAATGCAAAAGCCGTAGGGAATTATTATAAAGACACACCCGTTACTAATGATGAGTATTTAGAACTTCCTGTTATAGCGACCAAAGCAGGGTCTTATACCTTTGTAGCTGAAACACAAAATGGTGTCCGTTTTTTTCTATCTTCAATTATTAGTACAGCAAGTCCAACGACTCAGATTATTAAAATTCCAGCTTTTGGGACACCAACTTCAACGGGAAATTTCAATTATAATTTATTAGATCAGTCTGGTTCGGCTGTATGTACTTTTCCAATTACAGTAACTGAAAACAATGCTGAATTTAATATAAATTGTAGTGAATCAGAAGTTATAGGTGATTTTAATGAAGGAAAACAAGTAACTATTAAAGATCAAATAATTCTAAAAATAAATGTTACTAAAGCAGGTAATTATACTTTTAAAACAGCTTTAAAAAACGGAATTTCATTTTCAGCAACTGGTTTTTTTACCTATCCAGGGGAACAAATTGTAACGCTGCGCCCAAGTGGTATTCCAACATGGAACGCTCCTGATGGTATTATATCTTTTGATATTTTAGATAAAGATGGTATTTCTTATGGTTGCACGATAAATGTGCCTGTAACAAGTGCTAGTGCTGCATTTGATATAGTGAATTGTACTAATGATGTAACTGTTGAGGGCGATTATTCAGTAGGAAAACAAACAACCTCTCTTAATTACATTGAACTGAAATTAAATGTAACAAAACCCGGCCCGTATGCAATTGAAACGGAAGATAAAAATGGTCTGTCTTTTAGGGTCTCAGGCACATTTGAAAAAGCAGGATTGCAGACAATACAAATACCAGCAAGCGGAACGCCAGACATAGTAGGTACAATTGTATTTAATCAATTTAAAGAATTAGTTTCTGGAACAATACTTTGCCCTACTGTTTCCGTAGTAGTTCAGGATGTTATCGGATGTTTTGCTGTCGTTTCTTCTCCAACAGGTAATCAAATCGGTACATGGACAGCTAATGTGCCGTTAACAGGTGCGCAGTATTCAGTAACCTTAACCGCAATTTCGATAGGTCCTTACACATTACAAGCAACGGGATCAGGTATTACATTGTCAGCTTCAGGAACTATTCCTGCACCTGGCACACAAAATATTACAATTACTTTTAATGCAACTGGAATACCTGAAACATCTGGGACAGTTCCTTTGGTTATTAAAGGAAGCTGTGGAGATGTAACAACAATCAATTTAACAATTGGAGTTGGCCCCGGTGATCAGACTAATCCTGGTAAAAGCTGTAAAGATATTTTATTGGCGACCTCAAATACAGCAAAGGACGGAGAATATTGGATAAATCCGCTTACTCCTGGACCATCTGGAGCAGGTTCAGCATATAAAACATTATGCGATATGACAGGCGGAGGTTACACCTTGATATATTCATTTTCTGAAGATGTAAACTGGAATAAATATACTTGGACAGGATATGTTGAATATTATGGAGACTACACTAATTTAAATGTAAGCAACTATCGAACCAGTTCAGGTAGTTATAGCCAAAATGGATACCAGTATTTAACAACTGGAGGTGTTATAAAATATGACGAATTCAGAATCCCTACATCACATATGCTTGCTATAAATACAGGTGCTGGCGAGTATAAATTACGAGTGGCTTCAAATGCGGGTAAAGGTAATATTGCTGATGCACGCGGTAGCACGAATTATGTGACATTCTCAACAGTTTCAGGGGCAGATCCAAAAGTAAATGCAACTATAGCACGTGGTGTTAACGGTGAAGGAATGATAGCTGGGGTTCCGTTTACAATGACAGCAAGTGCAAACAATACTAAAGGTGCAGGAACATACAATGGTGTATCTGGACATTCGTTTCAATTAGTGCAAAGTACAGAAGCAATGCGAATTAGTTGGTTTGGAAACCCTAATGTGGCAAATGCAAATGTGTGGGTCAATTTATTTGGTTACTTCGATGGAGATAATGACACAAGCAGAGGAGCTCAATTAAACGATCATTTTCAAAAATGCGTAAATGGTGCGAATATTTGTAAATCTGATGGGAATCAGACTAGAACAGGTAATAATTATGTAATGCAATATTTTTTAAGATAAAGTAATCAGATCATTATCGAAATAGCGCGAGATTAAATATTGTTTGCTTTTCTTTTTGTTACTAAATGATGTAATTAAATCGTAACAATTTTTATTATGTATATAATCAGGTTTATTATATGGTTCGAAATATTAATTGCTATTGCAAGTACAACTAATGCGCAATCATCAGTAGTTTTAGAAAGCACACAATTGAAAAAAGGAGATATATGCATTTTTTACGGGTATCTAAATGGTAATATAACAAGAGGAGATACTATTTTGATACAAACTGCAGGAAGATTAGAATTTTCAGCCAAAACACCTTTTTCAGAAGGCCAGTACATTTTGCAAACGCCTAAACAAATTCATAATGGAATAATAGAATTGTTAATTGAAAAAAATAAAAGTAATGTTTTAACAATATCTCATGATACATTATACAATTCTATTTTATTTAAAGATAATCCTGTCAATGGAGTTTATTCAGCTTATTTAGGTTCAATCAGGGCGACAGAAAATCAAATCCAAAAATTATATGATGAGGTTAATTTAACCACTTCTCTAGTAAATAAAGAGAAAATTAGTAAAGAGATCAAAGAACATCAAAAGCGGTTATATGATTTAGAAATTAGCATTATAAAAAGATTCCCAAACACACTTTTATCCGCTATTGTCTCTTGTAATAATTTGCCATTAATGACTGGGAGTATTTTAGATAATTATATGTCTGATCCTAATTCGGCACTATACAAGCAAACAACGAAATTTCTACGTGATAATTATTTTAAGGGAGTCGATTTTCAAAGTGATGTTTTGTTGAATACTTCTTTAGTGCCATTAAAAATAAAAAAATATATTTCGCTATTTGATAAAAATGATCCCGAATTAGATGATGTAGTAAAAGAATTATTGCAAAAAAGTGCTGTAAACCCTTTAATGTATCAGGTTGTTTCAGATGCTTTATATACAAATTTTCATCAATCGGTTTATACGAATAACAATGAAAATATTATGGTTGATATTTTAAAAAATGCTGAACAACAATCCTTTGTTCCAGATTGGAAAAAGCAATCTATAACGCAGCAAATTTTAATTTATCAAAAAAACAAAGTCGGAACTCAAGCGACTAATCTCAATTTAAAAGATTTTATAGACAAAGAATATCTATTAAATAATGTAAAATCAAAATACACTATTTTATATTTCTATGATCCGGAATGTTCTAATTGTTCTGAAATTACACCAAAAATAAAAGGATGGTTTTATGCAGATGGACCTAAAGATGCTACTGTACTAGCAATCTATATTAATCAGGATGAACAAGAATGGAGTAAATATGTAAGGGAAAATACTTATCCACCCAGATGGATTAACTTATGGGACAAGAATGAATCTGATAATATGCGTGAAAAATATTGGATAGAAAGTCTTCCTGCAATTTATGTACTCGATGAAAATAAGAAAGTGGTTTTGAAGAATGCCAACTTTAGGCAATTGTTAAAGTATTTTTCTACGTAATAATTCTAAATATCAAAAGATATTAAAAAGATAAACAATACAGTGAAGTGAACTTTTAGTCATAATATAAATTAAAAAGAGATGATCAAAATTTATATAAAAGTAATTATTGTATCAATATTGATTATTGGTAAACTATCAGCGCAAACGATCAATACGGGAGATTTATCTATTGCACCAAATACGGAATTTTCGACCTTATTTGACTTTGATAATAAAACCAGTGGTGACTTACTAATTGATGGCAGTTTTATTGCTTATGCCAATTTTAATAATGACGGACTAGTTACTTACACTAATTCGAGTAACGGAAAAACTTATTTCATAGGAACGCAACAACAACTAATTTCAGGGACACAAATATCACATTTTCAGAATGTTATTTTTGAAAACACATCGGAATTAGTTCCTTTTCATTTAAAAACAGCAATTCAAGTGGGCAATAATTCTCAATTTAAAACAGGAATTATAAATGCTGATAGCTATAATGGAAAGATGATTTTTGACCAAAATGCTTTTCATACTGATGCCAGTAATTTGAGTTTTGTCGATGGAAAAGTAGAAAATATTGGGAATTTAAATTTTGAATTTCCTATTGGAGACAATTTTTACTTCAGACCATCTTATCATGATAAGGGAGCGAATACAAACAATGTTTATACCACTCAGTACTTTTTTGAAAATGCAGGAAGTCTTCATCCTTATACCAATAAAGAAGAGACAATTCTGTCTATCGATGAGGCGGAGTATTGGAATTTAACACAAGACCAAGGAGCAGAAAAAATTATCTTAAGCTTAACGCTTGATACGCATACAACTCCTGCTTCCTTCTTTGTAGAAAATCCGGATACTGAATTAGCAATAGTCCGTTGGGATGATACTACATTAAAGTGGGTAAGCGAAGGAGGAAAGACCACAGATCTTCTTACGGGAGCAGATTATTCTAAATTAGTTACGACTCAGGTAGGAGGTTATGGACTTTTTACAATTGCAATTGTAAAAAAAACAATCACTCCAGATTCAGATCTAATTATTTACAATGCTGTATCACCTAATGGTGACGGGATTAATGACAGCTTTTATATAAAAGGAATTGATAAATATCCAGACAACCGTGTAGAGATATACAATCGCTGGGGAGTAAAAGTATATGATGCCACATCCTATAATGAAAACGATGTGATGTTTAAAGGATATTCTGACGGACGAAGTACAGTAAAGAGAGGGGAAGGATTGCCGGCAGGAACCTATTTTTATGTTCTAAAATACAACAAAAACAATACAATAATTGAAAATACAGGTTACTTATATATTGCAAATGATAAATAAGATTCTTGATATGAAAATAAAACTACATTTTTTTGCCATTGTGCTTATAGCCATTACAGGCTATGCACAGCAAGATGCACAATATACGCAGTACATGTACAACACTATTAATATAAATCCAGCCTATGCGGGATCACGTGGTGTTTTGAGTATTTTTGGACTCTATCGAACGCAGTGGGTTGGTCTTGATGGAGCACCCGAAACAAGCAGTTTTTCTATTAATACTCCAATTAACAGCAGTAGACTTGGTGTTGGACTTTCTTTAGTAAATGATAAAATTGGCCCTACAAACGAGAACAATATATCGGCAGATATTTCTTATACCATACAAACTTCACCCGATTTTAAACTTTCTTTTGGAATTAAAGGAACGGCTAATATCTTTAATCTCGATATCAACAAGCTGAATCCTGAGGATCAGGGAGATCCACAATTTCAGGATTTAGACAATAAGTTTTCGCCCAATGTTGGAGCCGGTATCTACTGGCATTCAGACAAAGCCTATATCGGATTTTCAGTTCCTAATTTTATTGAAACCAATCGATATGATGATAATGATGTCGCAATCTATAAAGACAAGATTAATTACTATTTAATGGGAGGTTATGTCTTTAATCTGGATAGATACCAATATTACAAATTCAAACCTGCCGTACTGGCAAAAATGGTACAAGGAGCGCCTCTTCAAGTTGATATTTCTGCCAATTTTATGTTTATTGACCGATTTGTTGTTGGTGTTGCATACAGATGGAGTGCCTCATTAAGTGCCATGGTCGGATTTCAAATCACAGAGGGACTGTATTTGGGTTACGGATATGACCGCGAAACCACACACCTGAATAATTACAATTCAGGGTCACACGAGATATTCTTGCGCTATGAGTTCTTTAAAAACAACGGAAAAATGACAACTCCTCGTTTCTTCTAAAAAAAGTATTATTAAGAATTATACAATCTTCTGCTTCATAATTTTTTGAGTCTATTGGCAAGAGAATTCACCAGATCTGTAGAAGAGATGAACTGCAGATTGTATTGTACTGCGCATGCTAATACCCAGATGAACGATTCCAATGTAGAATGTATTTTTCATAATGGATATAGTAACTAAAGTATTTTTTGCACAAAAAAAAATAAGGCTGTAGCAAATATGAATTAAGCTCAGCCTTATTAAAATCAATTATTGAGCAGTTACACTGCTGATTGCCTCTTTTAGTGCTTTGGCAGCAGCGGCTGGATCTTCAGCGCCATATATAGCACCGCCCGCTACAGCTACATCTGCACCAGCAGCTACAACATCTTTTATCGTATCGATGTTAACACCACCTGCTACAGAAAAGGGAACTTTTGCTTCTCTTCCTTCAGCAATTAGCGTTTGTACAGAATATCCTGGTAATGCCTGTTCATCAAGACCAGCGTGTAATTCAACAAAAGCCACTCCAAATTCAGTTACTTCTTTTGCTCTCTGTACTCTGTTTTTAACACCAATAGTATCCACTACAACCTGTTTTCCATATTTCTTTGCTGCTTCCACAGCACCTTTTATGGTTGCATCATCTACAGTACCCATAACGGTAACTAGATCAGCACCAGCTTTAAAAGCTATTTCTGCTTCCAGAGCACCAGTATCTGCAGTTTTCATATCTGCAAAAACTAGTTTGTCAGGAAAAGCAGCTTTCATAGCTGTTACAACTTTAAGGCCTTCAGCTTTAATAAGGGGCGTACCTAATTCTATAATATCTACATAAGGTGCTACTTTGCCTGCAAGTTCTAATGCTGCCTCTGTAGTAAGTAAATCAATTGCGACTTGTAATTTTGTCATTTCAAAATGTTTAAAAAAAATTAATTATAAAAAGTTATTCCAGGTTAGCATGTTTAGGCCAGAGGTCTTCCTTGGTTAGGCCAGATTCCTGCCATAGGCTCATAAAAATACTCTCAAGTATAAACAGTGTAAATTGTTCAAAAAGACTTCCTGCGTATTGTTTGGAAACTGATATGCCGAAATCTGTTTTTGTTGCAGCATTCACTAGCAGTATATTATCTGATGATTGTGCCAGTCTGCTTTTTGCGTCGGCTGTAATTGCGATAACTTTTGCCTTTTGTGTTTTTGCTTTTTCGACGGCTGAAAGCACAGATGAGGTAGTTCCAGATCCAGAAGCTACCAGCAGAAGGTCTCCTTCAAGAATTGCAGGTGTTACAATTTCTCCTACAACATAGACATGGTAGCCTAAGTGCATAAATCGCATTGCAGCCATTTTTAATGCCAGTCCGCTTCTTCCGGCTGCTATGATAAAGATTCGTTTTGCAGCTTTAATTTCATGAATCAGAACATCTATTTCCTGCTGATTAATCTGGTCTGCTAATTTTAGATTTTCGTTTAAAATAGTCTCTAGGTTTTCCTTTGTAGAATTTTTTTTATTCATCTGTTTGTTTTTAAGTATCGAGACCAGCCTGTTTTTGCAAAATTGTTAACAGGATAGGATTATTTTAGTGATGATTTTTGAATTTATTATGGACTTTTTATCCCAATCCAATTGAATTAAACAGCGTTATTTCTGGATATTTTTTTAAGTTTTTATAGAACTATACTAAATTCTGATTGCTGATGCAAAGATAAATCAGCAGAGAGGGGAAGGTGTTATACATATGAGACAACGCGGTATAAATTTGCGCCGGTTTTATCCAGAACAGCGCTATAAAATTAGCTTCAGAAAACTGCGTGAATCTGGATTCAATAATTACTTAATGGATCAAACTTATTTAACTTTCCAAAGCACAATAAAAGAATTGATCAATCTCATAAAAATATTTTTCTTGAGTTTTGAGCATAGGCCATTTTTCTATTAAAGAAATAGATTCAAAATATAAATTATTGTAGAATAAGGTAAAAGAAAAAGTGCGTTATCGTTAGCACTGTTTAGCTGTATGCGCTCAGATCTATGATATAAAAAGAATACTATGCATTATAAATTTGTGCCAGTTCGTTTTGAAGTTCTGTCGGTGTTTCTTTGAGTTTTGATTTCACAAATTTATTTAATGCAGACGGAGAACTAAAGCCGAGATCAAATGCAATTTCTTTATGGGAAAGATCAGAAAACAGCAGCTGTCTTTTTATTTCTTTTAGGATTCGATTATGTATGGCGTTAATTGCTGTTTCTGCGCAGTGTTTTTTCGTGATATCATTAAGTTTTTTTGGGGAAATGCCAAGTTCAGATGCATAATATTGTACTGTACGCTGGCTTTTAAATTGTTCATTTAGCAGTTTTTTAAAACCGATATAAAGATGCTGATTGGTCTTTTGGTGCAATACGGGATGCTGGCCATGAACCGATTCAATAAGTCCCAGCAGCAATATCTTAATGTAAAAACGAGCCTGCTCTTTTCTCACAAGACTCGGATTGTTATAAATAACTCGGATGTGTTCAATAAGTGATAATGCTTGTATGAACTCTTCCTTAGAAAGTGCACTGCAGTTTAGATTTGCCGATAGGTTTACATTATAAGGACTTAATTCATTTTTCAATATATCAGAGCAGAACAATAATTCTTCAAATAATATTATTTTGCCTTTAAGGTCAGTGCTGGGGTTGGATATAAAGTTAATCTGGCCAGGGAAAACAATTGATATTTTTTCAGATTTTAAATTAAAAACTTTTTCTTCAATTTGGATGTCAATTTTTCCAGCCTCAACTATTAAGATGTAAAAATGGTCATTTTTATGCGGTTTTAGATATTCGCTGATATTGAGATCGTTTATTTCAAAAACTCGAAAAGATAGATTCGTATCCTCCTGCTTCTGGATGTTATGTGTAAGCTTAAACCGTTTTAAATCCATTTGTAAAATATAGGTATTGTAATGTCATATTTTTTCTTTTTGTCCCATCATCTTCAGACAATAGATAGCAACAATAAGAGTAATCTGCAAATTTAAGAAAAACTATTAAGCTGTTTTTTTTAAAGTGCAACTGTAGGATTTAGACAAGTAAAAAATCTTTTGATTTTGCTCCATTTTTAAGTGTTTAAAAATGTATGTGCCAGATTAAGATTGAAGATAACAGCATTAAAAATAATCTTTTAGTGGAGTAATCGGTAGGCTATTACTGTTTTATTTAGTGTAGGTACAATGAGTAAATCATCATTTTCGATATATTCAATATCTGCAGTAATGATGTTTTCTTTACCTAAATCAATTAGTAAATTTTTATTTCCATTTAAATCAATAGTAAAAAGCTGTCCCTGCCAAGCTCCCGAAACTATATACCCATTTTTGCCATAACTGACAATACCATCCAGATTATCAATTCCGCTAAAAATCTGATGAGATTTTTTGGTTAGTTTGTTTATGGCAAAGGCAGTTTTATTCTCCATATTCAGCACTAAGAGATCCTCTTTAGTGCATAACAATCCATTTGGTTTAGCAAGAAAACCAGATTCAGCCCATACATTTATTTTTCCGTTTGCTATTTTATAGATCTTGTTGCCAAAGCAGTCAGAAACGTAAATATCTCCGTTGGTATCTATTGTTATATCGTTAAGGAATTTAGCATTATCTACATGATATACTTTCTCAATTTTAGCTGTTTCAGTATTTATCTGGACGACTCTGTCAATATCTGCAACATACAATTTTTTCTTATATAATCCCATTCCCTGAGGGTTATCCAATCCATCAACCCATTTTAAAACTTCTATTTCGCCATTTGTTTTAAGCTTGGAAATAAATCCATTGCCATCTTTTGCAAGATATTCACCATTTATATTTGAGATATAGAGAATCTTTTTTGAAGAATCGTAAAGTGCAGATTCAGGTTTTAAGAAAAGAGAATCTGATACCCATGCTTTGGTAATGTTCTGACTAAAAGTGATTGCGGGAATTAAGGTTGTAAATAAAATGAGAATTATTTTTTTCATTATTTAATCTTTAAATGGTTGTACTAAATTTTGGTTTCAGGTTGTTTAAAATGAAATCTAAATATAGTCATACTAACATACTAAGTTTTAGCATTCCTTTGAAAAAGAGATTGTTGATTGCAAAAGGCAAAAAATGAAGCATCCTTGTTAATCTTTCGAAATATACTATTCGTAAAAGTAACTCCTTACTAAGGAAGCCACAATAACTAAAAATAACCACTTTTAAAATTTAACGGTACAAATAGCCGGAGTGTGGTGTCCATTTGAAAGGAATTGTGGTCTTATGGTTATTTGATTGCTGATGATTTAATAAGCTAAAAATTACAGGAAAAGTATTTAGTAAGATGTTGGTTCGAGCCCGGTTCCCACAACAAAGTAAAAGTTTCGGATAGATCTGAAGCTTTTTTTGTTTTCTAAATATTTCTTTTGAGGTTTTATATTTTTTGTCACAGCTGTTATACTTAATTTCTTCTTTTTTATTTATCTCGATATACTACTTCCCATGTTGGTTCAAATTCTAACTCTTCAAATTGGAACGAATGTAAATTTTTATTTTTATAAATATCACTGCTAAAAGTATCTTGTATCCAATTTCCGAAAGTCCAATTCCCTGCTTTTTCAGGCTTACCCCATCTTCTTGTTTTCAAAATTGTTGCTTTGGAATTTATCCTTTCCGATAGCTTTTTCAAAATAGGTCTGGAATCAAGATTTAAACTCTTGGCAATTGCAACTACAATGAAGTATCCAAATTCAATATGCCTTTTGTTTTCAAAATCTCTTTGATTAGAAATTGAAATATAAATTTCTGGTGGACATTGCCTTTTTTCGCAAATTGTCCAAATCGGTGACCAAAGTTCGAAATCAAGAAAGTAATTCTCCGTGTTATCAGACATCGTCCACTTTTCGTGTGATTTTTCATTCCATTTAAGCCGTCCAAGCTTTAAATCAGAATGATAGACAAATTCTTTGTTGTCCTTTTTAGAGACACGTTTTTCAAGTTTGCATTTAGTTGCCCTAACTCCTGTCTCTTTTAAAAATTCGCTTTGTTTTACCAGTAAATCAAAATAGGGTTCAAAGTTCGATTTCCAATTTGTTTTTATCCAAGGAGATTTTTCCTCGTCAACCTGTCCAAAAATCAAGTAAAAATCATATTCTCTATTCTCCCAACTGGAATCAGCATTAGTAAAATTGTCGTAAAGATTTAAAAACTTATCTTTAAATTGCTTTATTAATCTCATTCTCTGTTAGTTTGTTTGTGAATATCATTAATTATCAAACCATGTATTAGATTCTATCTATTTAGCTAATATAGCAAAAAAGCCTTTTAAGAGAAATATTTAAAGAAATCTCAACTGTAGAATATAGGTTTCTATTTCACATTAAAACTTAAAAAAAAACTGCCCATGACAAGGTTTAACGAGGGACTTTAGTGGAATTATAATTATTAAATGATAATTTGTATTGCGCCACGATTCTGTCTCAAATCTTATAAATGTGTGTAATTTGTATTGATTTATCGTTGCACTTTTGAAGACAATTGCAAACAGCAAAAAAGGCTGTCTTGGCAAGACAACCTTTAATGACTAATTAAAAATAAAAATGTATTCTAAAGTTGTTACTTTCCTGATTGGCTTTCAGGGTTCATAATAACTTCGACGCTACTAGAACTATCCAAAACGTGCTTACTAAACTGCTGAATAGTTTTTGGGTTAATTTTAGAAATTAAACTCTTGTATTCTTCATCCGTTGAAAACGGAATCTGATTTAATGTGTTGTTGTAGATTGTTGTAGTCCAGAAAGAATTGGTCTTAAGTGATTCTTCTCTGTTTTTTAACAAAGCTTTTTTAATGTCTTCTAAATCATTTGCATTTACTGGATTTGTTTTTAAATCGTTTATTTCTTTCCAGACAATCTGCATTAATTTCTGTTGCTTATCAGGATTACAGTCAAAAGTTAGTGCCAAACTAAAAGTTGGCTTTGGAATTAACTCCAGGTTTCCGCCCACATTAACGCCGTAACTTCCGCCTTCTTCTTCTCTAATTGTTTGAAGGAAACGTTTTGAAAGTAGTTCTCCAATAATATACATCGTCATGGCATTTTCTTTACTGTACTCTGTTTTATCTGTGATATTTAAGTATACAGTACTTTTTGCCACTTCCATTGGGCGTTTAAAATGCATTATGGTTTTGCCCTTTTTTGGTTCAATATTATGATCGATAAAAGTTTCTTTTAAAGCTGGATTTGATTTTAAGTTTCCAATATATTTCTGAATTAGATCTAAAGCTTTTTCAGGAATGTTTCCGACGAATACAAAAGTAAAATCAGATGCATTTTTGAATCGATCGCGGTAAATGTTTTCTGCTTTTTTAAGATCAATCGTTTCGAGGAATTTTTCGTTGAAAATAAAAGTGCGTGGGCTGTGATTTGAATTTGCAAGATCGATTGAATCTTTAAAAGCGCTTCCATTATCTTTTTTAATGGTTTCTAAACGATTTTTATATTGTTCTTTTAGAATATTAAAGATATTGGGGTCAAAACGAGGCGCTTCAAAAGAAAGATACATTAATTGCAGCAGGGTCTCGAAATCGGCTTTATTAGAACTTCCTTGGAATCCTTGTGTGTTTTCGCCAATAAATGGGGCAGACTGTGCCACTTTTCCAGTAAGTTTTTCTTTTAAACCAATATTATCAAAATTTCCCAAACCTGACGATCTTGCAATTGTCGTGGCGATTTCAGCAGAAGCTAAATCTTCTGTTTTAATTAATGATTTACCGCCCTTTGCAAATGCAGAAAATAGAATCTGATCCTGTGAATGTGTTGTTGGCAAAACTATTACGTTGGCTCCATTTTCCAAAGTATATCCTTTTGCATCAGCAATTCCTGTAACTTCAAATGTCTTTTTGATCGCAGCAGGTTTTAATTCTTTGTCTATTAAAGGGGCATTGTTTTCTTTTTTAGTATAAGGTTCTAAAGTCATGCTTTCAACCTTTTTCATTACATTAACAACAGCTTCCTTATTTGGGAAATCATTTTTATCCTGATCAGCTCCAGTAACCAAAACTACCTGATTTGTTGGCTTCTGAATAGTTTTAGCATACGCATTCAATTCCTCCAAAGAGATACTTTTTATAATACCAACAATTAATTTGTAATCATCTTCAGGGGAAAGGAATGGTTTTGCTTTTAAGAAATAATTGGTCAAGTTATCTGCCCAGCTATCGTTGTCGACTTTATCTTTGTTACTTAGAAAATCATCATATGAGCTTATAAAAATCTTTTTTGTTCGGTCTAATTCGGCTTGTGCGGCGCCAAAACGTTTTAGGCGTTCTGCTTCCGTATAGGCCTCTTCAAACGCCTGAATTGTTTTTCCTTTTTTGGCTAAAGCCGAAATATTAAACGAAGTATTTAATCTCGAAATCGGTTCAAAATAAGTTTTGAAATTTAATGCCGAACCTTGATTTTTTAAGATTAATTCTCGAAAACGATTATTTAAAATACTCGTGTAAAAAGAGTTCAGTACATTTTTGCGCGTAACAATACTGTCTTTTACCAAAGGCTCATCTAAAACATATTGAAGTGTAATTGATGTTGAGGACGCTTCTTTGTCAGACGCCGTTCCAAAATACAATTCGTCATGTTTCGGAATTTCGGAATACGTTCTTGCAGCCACTTTTTTAGCTAAAGGAATACCAGAAAATATTGCTTTCACTTTTTGCTCCATAACCTTCACATCAATATCTCCCACAATGATTACAGCTTGCAAATCTGGACGATACCATTTTTTGTAGTAATTGCGCAGTTCAGGATATTTGAAGTTATTGATGATGTTTAAATCACCAATAACATCTCTTTTACTGTATTTAGAACCTTTGTATAAAACAGGATCAGTCTGCATTTTTAAACGGAAACCGCTTGTACGGCGCGTTCTCCATTCTTCTCTAATTACACCTCTTTCGGCATCAATTTCTTCGTTAGTTAAAGAAAGAGAGCCAGACCAATCGTGTAAAACCCAAAGTGTAGAATCGATCAGTTTTTCGTTGGAAACCGGAACAGTGCTGATGTTGTAAACGGTTTCGTCCTGAGCCGTGTAAGCATTAATGTCTTTTCCGAAACTTACTCCATTTTTTTCCAGCATTTTAATGATGCCTTTTCCTTTAAAATGTTCTGTTCCGTTAAATGCCATGTGTTCCAGAAAATGCGCCAATCCGTTTTGATTGTCATCTTCTAAAATAGCACCCACATTTTGAACAAAATAGAAACTTGCTCTATCTTTTGGTTCTTCGTTATGCAGAATGTAATACGTTAATCCGTTTTTTAATTTTCCGGTTGTTACGTTTTTATCCAGCGGAATGTTGGTTTTGAACTGTGAAAATGCGCCTTGAAACGACAAGGCGAGAATCCCAATAATGATATTTTTTTTAGTATTCATTTTTTGTTTTTTTATCTTCTATTTCTTCTAATTAGGATAAAAGCGGCGCTTAGGATAATCAATAAAGGAAACAGTCCTATGAAGACAATTTTACTTATAAAAACTTGATTAGCAGTAAAAGTTATTTTCTTATCGGTATTTTCGGGACGAGTGGTATCGATTGGAAATTCGTAATTGGTAAACCAGCTGAAGATGTCAGTTACAAACTGGAATGTTCCGGAACCGCCTCGGCTTAATTCGGCATTGCCCATAAAATCGGCATCTCCGGCTACAATTATTTTTTGTGTTTTACCATTCACATTTCTTGTTAAAGCAACAGCAAGCGGAACAGAAGTTACTGCAGGTTGTTTTTTCAAATCTTCAGGAATTGAAGTAATGCCAGTCTGCGCTTCCCAAGCCGGCTGTGCATTTGTTTTTAAAAGCGGTGTCACTTTAAAGCCAGTATCTTTTACTGTTTTAATCCCGCTGCTTCCTAAAAATGGGATTGGATAATTATTTCTGGTTTTACTGAATTTAATTACAGTCGGATCAAGATTTTTTGAAATTTCGGTAACCAAGTAATCAGGAGAATTGATTTCGCTTTCCTGTACCAATGCTTGTTTGGTAAAACTCAAGCCTAATTTGTCTGTAACTGCCGCTAAAGCAGAATTAGTTTCCGGTTCAGCCAAAAGCATTAGATTCTTTCCTTCGTTAATGTATTTGTTGATGCGGTCTATAGCACCCTGGCTCAACTGCGTTTTAGGGTCAGCAATAATCAAAATAGTAGTTTGCTCAGGAATATTCTGGGCATTAATGTCTACAGAAGAAACATCAAATCCTTGATTGATAAGTGAATATCTAAAAGTAATTTCATTAAATCCTGTTTTATAATTTTTATCTCCAACTTTATCTACACTTCTTTCCATGTTTCCAGTCGCAAAAACAATTTTAGGACTTGGAACGACCAAACGTTTTAAAGAGGCAGAAATTTCTTTTTCCATCGGAACTTTAAACATATCGTCGTACATCCTTAAGAATGTTTTCTTTCCGTTGTATTCCACAGTTCTTACCACTCTGTTCTGTTCAGATTTTAGATCTATAACCTTTTTAATCTCTTCAGGAGAATATAATTTTTTTAGCTTTAAATCCTGCGTTTCGATCATTTTTTCTGCCAGCTGTTTGTCGTTCAAACCAGGGTTTTGGGCATACAAAGCTTCATTGCTTGAGGTATCATAATAATACACATATTCCATTTCCATCTGGGGTATAAAACGAGTGTATTTTTCAAAACTTGCTATATCCGAATTTTGAGAATAAGGCATCGCCATATAGTAGTTGATATCTAATAAGTTTACATAAGTCGTTAACTTTATTGGGCCGTCTATTTTTTTGACAATATCTAAACTGGTTTTGGTTAACGTTCTGTCTTTTGTGCGAGTCATATCGTGATATAACGTAAGTGGAGCTCTAGATGTAATGTACCCAAGTGCCAAAACAACTGTGATCAATAAAGTATATTTCAAAACTCTTTTTGAGATTGTTTGTGCATCTCTCCCAGTTTGCAATTTGTAGATACTCAATACAATAAAAAGACTGCTTACTAAAACGAAGTAAAATACATCTTTACTAATGATAAGTCCTTCAAGCATTTCGTTTGCACGCCCGGCGATGGAGAGGAAATAGGTAATGTCTTTTACAATTTCAACATCTTGCCAAAGCTTTCCAATGAAATTTAAACCCGCCAAAACGACCAATGTACTAATGGCAGCAACGACCTGATAAGAAGTTAAACAAGACATAAAAAGTCCGATTGCAGCATACGTGCAAACTAACAAATACAACCCAATAAGTCCTGAAATAGCAAATTTTAAATCTAAATTTTCAATAGAGAAGTAGGCAATACCAACCTGCAATCCTAGTATTACAATGAATAAAAGGCAATAGGCTGCAATAGCTAAATATTTACCCAGTACAATATCTTTAATTTTAATTGGGGAAGAAAGTAACAGTTTGATCGACCCGCTGTTAATTTCACGGCTTACTAATCCCATTGTTAAAAGCGGAACGTATAAGTATAGATAATTTTGCATTTCGGTATATAAACCGCTGAAGCCTGAAAATATCGTTTGAGTAAGGTTGCCAAGACCTTCGCCAATTTTTTGTGCTTTTTCAAAGCGTTCAACTGTACCGAAGAATTTCCAGCTGGACTGGATCGAAAATATTACTAAAACTACCCATGCCACCGGCGAATAAAACATGGTGTTAAGTTCTGTTTTAGCAATTCTATATATTGTTTTCATTTGTTTAGTTTTTAAGAAGGAATAGCGTTTTTAGATGGGGCTTTTTTAGATAATTGGGCGAAGATTTCGTCTAATGAAACTTTTTCGAATTGAATTTCACGTAATTTCCAATTGTTATGAACGCTTAACGAAACGATTTTTTCTGCCACTTCCTGCGTTCCTTCAAATGTTATCTGCACTTTTTTAGGAGAAAGAAATACAGCATTTGTTACTTCCGGAATAGCTGTTAAAGATTCCAATTTTGGCGGATTTTCAAAACTTGCTGTTAATTTATCTGCTTCGATATAGTTGTTGAAAGCATCAAGCGTATCAGCAAAAACCATGTGTCCGTTTTCAATCATTCTGATATCCTGACAAGTTGCTTGAACTTCAGAAAGAATATGTGAAGAGAAAATAACCGCTTTATCTTTGGATATTTTTTTGATTAATTTTCTAACTTCTAAAATCTGGTTAGGATCAAGTCCGTTTGTTGGTTCATCTAAAACTACTAATTTAGGTTCGTGAATAATAGCTTGAGCAATGCCTACACGTTGTCTGTAACCACCAGATAAATTTCGAATTAATCGATGGCTGAAATGTGAAATGCCGCACTGTTCTTTGGCTTTCTCTAAAGCATTTTTTAAATCTTCTTTCTTTACATGATGCAGTTCTGCACAGTGAATTAAATATTCATCTACTGTTAAATCTAAATGTAAAGGTGGTGTTTGTGGTAAAAAGCCAATTAATTTTTTGGCTTCAACTGGGTTTTCTTTCAGGTTAATTCCATCAATAAAAATGCTGCCGCTGGTCTGGTTTAAGACACCACAAAGAATATTCATTGTAGTAGATTTTCCTGCACCATTAGATCCTAAAAGACCTAAAATTCTATTTTCTTTAATTTCAAAACTAATATTTTGTATTGCCCAATCCTTACTGTATTGATGCGACAAATCCTCAACTCTTACAATTGTTGTTTCCATAGTGTTTTTAAAATCGCAAGAATGTATTTTTACTGAAAACACATTCTTGCGTTATTTTTAATTTTTAGTATCCTGAATTTTGGGTTAAAAAGGGATTAGAACGAATAGCAGGTTCTGGAATAGGATATAAACTATCTGTACTTTTCCAGATTTTATCAGATAAAACGGAGAGTGTTTCATCTAGTTTTCCAGTTCTCTTAAGGTCTAGCCATCGGTGTCCGTTTTCTGCAAAGAACTCGCGTTGTCTTTCTAGAGCAATTAAATCTAATAACTGATTGGTATCTGTCAGAGAGGTATTACCCAATAAAGCTCTATTTCGAATAACATTAATATCCTGCTGTGCTCCCGTAATATCATTAGATCTTACTCTAGCTTCGGCTCTAATTAAATAAAGTTCTGCCAATCTCAGGACGGTAGAGCGTTCTACAGGAGAATCTCCAAATCCGTTTTGATATTTATAAGGTGCAATGCCTAAAAATACGCCTAATCTATCTCTAATGTCTATTGTCCAATTTGTTTTTCTAGCATCCCCAGTTTCAAAAAGTGAATTTCCTTTTCTTAATAAAAAAGTACCGCCAGTTGTAAATACAGAAGATCCTTCATAAGTGTACGAAACATTAAAATAAGGTATTTGCAAGATTGCTTCGTCATTATCAGCAATAAACGGACTGTTGTCATCTCCCAAATCAGTAATTATTTTATAAGTTGCTGTCTGGTTTATTACTGTAGTTGCATGGGCTGCGGCCTCGCTCCATCTTCCTAAATAAAGATTTACCCTTGCCAATAAAGCTTCTGCCGCCCATTTTGTAGCTCTGATTCTTTCCTGATCATAATTTTTATAATCTGTTGGAAGATCTTTTGATGCATCTGTTAAGTCCAGCAAAATCTGGGCATAAACAGTTTCTTGAGAAGATTGGGGTAATAGAGCCGACACATCTACATTTGTAGTAAGTACTAGAGGAACATTCCCCCAAAGATTAGTCAGGTAAAAATAAGAATACGCTCTTAAGAATTTGGCTTCTGCAATCCATTGTCTGCTTTTAACTGCACTAAGAGAAGTACTTTTAGAAACTCCTTCAATAACATTATTAGCATTATAAATCGTTTTATATAATTCACCCCAGTTAGTGTTTATCGTTCCATCAGTTTCTGGGATTTCATTCGAACTGTACAAATTGGCAATACCAGTTCTAGGCACCAATTCATCTGCCGTTTGTCCGAGAAGAGAATGAACTCTGTTGTAAAAAAAATCCGCAACCATGCTTTGGTAAATTCCGTTTACAGCAGCTTCGGCTGTTGGCTCTGAAGCATACACGGTTTCTGATGACAGCTGATTACTTGGAAGATCTACATCTAGAGCATCATCACAGCTCGTAATTCCTAATAAAAGAAAAAACGAAAATATATAGGTATATTTAGTTGAAATATTTTTCATGATTTTAAGATTTAAAATGTAAACTGAGTTCCAAATGTGATTGTACGTAATGGTGGCAATGCCAATCCCTGCGTTTCAGGATCAAGACCTTTGTATTTAGTAAAAGTGACTAAGTTTTGTCCTTGAATAGAAAGGCGGATACTCTGCAAGTATTTCTTTGTTGCCTCATCTAAAGGAATTTGGTAAGAGGCACTTACATTTTTAAGTTTAATGTATGATGCATCAACAACAGAAGCTGTTGAGCCTAAATAATTGAAAAAACTATTTTGATATCCTGAACTTAAAACATTTCCTTGTGCTAAATAATCATTATACTCATCCACTTGAAAATTTGCAGTACCGTAAGGGTAACCTGGTTGTGCTCCGGTACTTGACATCAGGGTGGTACCATCTTGTTTTACAAATTGAAACAAAAAGTCAAGGGTAAAGGCTTTATAGCTAATGGTGTTAGAAATACCGCCATAATATTGTGGATAGTTAGGACCATAATATTTTCTATCGCCTCTACCAGTATCCGCGTATCCAGTTGAGATTCTTCCATCTCCGTTTACGTCTTCAAACTGAGCAATACCAGCAGCATTGACACCTGTAAAATTATATAGATATCTAGATCCTAAAGGTCTTCCAACAACGTATTGAGAGTAATAACTGGTAAATTCTATACCTGGAAAAGATACTAATTTGTTAGAATTGGTTGAAATATTAAAAGAGGTTGACCAATTTAAATTCTTATTATGAATATTGGTTGTACCAAGGGTAAATTCCCAACCTTTATTTTCAACTTCAGCTGGTAAATTTGCTGTATAAGTTGTAAATCCTGCTTGTGCACTAAGCGTATAATTTACCAATTGATTGCTCGACGTATTTTTGTAATATGCTGCCGTAAAAGAAATACGGTCATTTAGGAAACTTAAATCAAGTGCAGCTTCAAATTTCTTTGTTAATCCCCATCTTATGTTAGGGTTTGCAATTCTAGCGGCAGCCATAGAAGCATTTCCGTTACCGTAGTTGCGCGTGTCAAAAGTTTCGGCATATTGATAATCTCCAATCTCGTCACTTCCAATTTCTCCATAACTCGAACGTAGTTTTCCAAAACTTAACCATGAAAGATTATTTAAGAATTTTTCCTGAGTAAATACCCATGCAGCACCTACAGAACCAAAATTTCCGAAACGATTATTAGCTCCAAAACGAGAAGAACCATCTCTTCTAAAGTTAACATTTAAAATATATCTATTTTGGATATTGTAGTTAAGTCGGCTGAAAAGTGATATATATTTGTATTCTACACTTCCGTTATTAGCCGTTATACTTTCTGCAGTTCCAAGATTTCCAATTAAATTGTCTGCGCTGTAACCACTTGAATTAACATAAGAAGGCATCTCTGATTTTCTATTCTGCCATGAACCTCCAACAAGTGCTGTTAAGTTTCCTTTCCATAATTCTGTTGTGTAATTAAGCTGAGGTTCAACAGTGAAATTATTCGTATTATTGGTTGAAACAGTATAAGATCTTTGAAAGTTTAAACTCTGATCATTTGCTTCAGCATAAGCATGATTGGTTGCAGATCCTGGCATAAATTGCTTGGTTTGCATTTGAGCTCTTCCGTATCCTAAATCTGTTTTAAAAGAAAGTCCCTTTGCAATTTCATATTGAAGACTAAAACTAGTAATTAAGTTAAGTCCTTTGTCATCTACTCTTTTTTCTAAAGCAGCAAGAGGATTTATATCACTAAAATAGTCTGGTGACCAGTAATAACTTCCATCCGCATTGTATAACGGACGGTTAGGAGCAGTACCCACAGCATAAGTTGTGATATCAAAAAATGGAAGTTTATTATTGTCTACTGCAAAAATTACAGAAGCGCCTATTTTTAATTTTCTGTCTAAGGTACTGTGATTGACATTAAAGTTAGTAGAGAATTTATCGTAGCTGAAATTCCCAGGTACAACAGTAGTTTCTTTGTGATAAGCACCACTTAAAAGAAAACTCGTTGTTTCGTTTCCGCCTTTTAAGGAAGCCGAATAATTATTAAAATTAGCTGTTCCTCCAATTAATTTTTTCTGCCAATTTGTATAAGCATTCGGGTCCCAATCTGTAATAGCGATACCATTACTATCAACATCAGCAACATCGCCATTATTGTTTAAAGCGGTTTGAAGCATATTTAGATAAGTAGGTGTATCTAGAGTTTTGGCCATATGTGCTACTTCCGAAACTCCAGAGTTGGTAGTTATAGTAAATTCTGTTTTACCGCCTTTTCCTTTTTTAGTAGTGATAAGAACAACGCCATTGGCACCTCTGGAACCGTAAATTGCTGTTGCATCTGCATCTTTTAAGATTTCGATACTTTCTATATCATTTGGATTAATGATGTTTAATGGGCTTGTTGATTTTTGAGCACCTCTAATAACATTTTGATCTTGCACTTGTTCTTTAATGTCATCTCCAATATATGGTACGCCATCAACAATATAAAGCGGGAGGTTATTGCCTGCAATGAAATTTCTACCACGGATACTGATATTCATATCACTTCCTGCATAACCAGAAGTCTGCGTTACAAATACTCCGGGAGTCCTTCCTTGTAGGGTTTGTAGAATATTGGTTACGGGTTGTTTTTCAATATCTTCAGAAGTGATCTTTACTACAGATCCTGTAGAAGTTCTTCTAGTTGTTGTACCATAACCAATCACGACTATCTCATCTAGTTTAGCTAGATCGGGCTGCATTTTGATAGTAATGGAAGTTTGATTCTGTACCGTCACTTCTTGCGTTTTATAGCCCAAATAAGATACTTTCAAAACGTGTTTTCCTGAAGGCAATTCGATGTAAAACTGACCATCAAAGTCTGAAACACCTTGTTTATTACCTCCAACTAAAGCAATAGATACTCCAGGCAAAGGTTGTCCGTTTTCATCTAGAACCTTACCGCTAAGCATGTAGTTTGCTTCGCTGTCATCTTCTTTTGCAATGGCTTTAGGAGTTTCTTTTTTGTAGATCACGACATTTTTGTCTACTTGTTTGTAGACTAAATTACTGCCTTGAAATACGGTATTCAAAATATCACTAACACTTCGGCGTCCTCTCGGTGTAGTCACTTTTGGAAAATCTTTTATGATTTGCGGCTGATAAGCAAATAGTAATCCCGTTTTACTCTCTATTGTTTTAAATAAAGTTTTAATATCCTGATTATGAAGTTCAATATCAACAGATATAGACTCTAGATTCTGGCCGCTCATCTCGGTAGCAAAAATCATATGAGTACCGCACGTCAGCAAGAAAATGTGGAATAAACTGATTCGCATAATCATAATGGTTTTTTTTGACAAGTGAAAAAAAGACGAATTCTTTTCACTGTCAAACATGGTTGTTTTACAGCGTAATTTCATAAATTTGCTTGTTTTTTAATGGTTACTGGATTAATTGTTAAAAATCTCGGCCATCTGGTGTAGGAGCTGGATGGCTTTTTTTAATTTAGTTTTGGTTAATGGTTCTGTTTTTAAAGGTTAATATTTAATTTTAAGAAGCTTTCTAAGTAGGAGATTAGTCGGCTTTGTCTTTATCTATTTTTATTCACAGCCTTTTCCATCAATAGTGATAGATCCAGCTTTGTTATATCTATATTCGGTTTCAATAACACTGCAGATTACTTTTAGAACATGATCTAAATCTTCTTCATTTAAGAAACTCGCAGTTATTCGGCAGTTTTTAATCTTTTCATTATCCAATAAAATCGAAACTTTGTATTTCTGAGAAATTAAAGAAACCGCTTCAGCCATATTGATATCGTCCAAAATCAGGTAATTGTTTTTCCATTCGGTTACAATGGCGACACTAATCGTATTTTGCTGATAGTCTAAAGTAGTTTTATTGACTTTAATCTGCTGGTTAGGAGTAATCACACCATAAATCTTTTCTGTATCTCCAACCTGAACTTTACCACGGGCAACGGTAACTTCAATATCATTGGAAGAATTTCGAGCATTGATATTAAAAGCAGTTCCCAAAACTTTAGTCTGCACTTTTCCAGTATGTACGATAAATGGTTTTTCTGGGTTGTGTTTAATATCAAAAAAAGCTTCTCCAGTTAGTGTTACTTCACGAGTTTTAGAGTCAAAAGAATTCTGGTCGTATTTCAAAGTACTGTTATCGTTTAGTAAAACCGTACTTCCGTCTGGAAGATGAACCAATTGCTTGCCGCTAAAATCAATTAAGGTATTTTGTGCAACGACATTTGGTGTTTCTGGAACAGCAGGAATAACTGTTTTTTCTTTAAAAAATAATGAATTACCCAAAGCAATTAGCAAAGCAATACTTGCGGCCGCAAAAAGAGATTGTAAAACTACTTTTCTTCGTCTCTTCGGATTTAAATCGACCACTTTAGGTTCATTTTGTGGTTGAGATAAAATGTAGTTTAGAACATCATCACTCTGTTTTTTGTCCATTACATCTGTAACATTACCTACTTTCAGCATATCATGAATTTTTCCTTTAAGGAAATCATCGTAAGCACCCTGCTGAATTATTTCCATCATTTGCTGCTGCTCTGCATCAGATAGATTATTCTGCAGATAGCCTTCAAATAACTCTTCAAATTTTTTTTGCTGCATTGGTTTAGTAAATTAAATTAGTACTTGTTTGTAAACGGTAGATTGGGTTATCTTTTTTTTTTTTTTTCAGCCCTTCTGATTTTAGGGATAAGAACGTGTTTTAATATGTCTCTTTATTATAAAGACCATTTAAAAAAGGGGAGGGAGTAGTGAAATGTGAAAAAAAGGTAAAAAAAAGGTAAAATAATAGCCAATGAGGCCTTTTTGAGAGAAAAAACTTTAATTTAAAATTTAAAAAATAGAAGAAGCGTCATGAACATATTCATGTACGGAGAAATTTTAAGACGTATAAATTTTAGAGCTTGAGCCATATGTTTTTTAACAGTATCGGTAGAAATGCCTAAACTTTCGCCAATTTTTTGATGACTTAAACCATCCAGTTTAGCCATTTTATATACTTTTTGCTGCTGCGGAGGAAGCTGCTCAACAATCTGATTTAAAATAGTATTGTACTGCTCATCTTTAATTGAAGTATCGGTATCAATAAAGCCGGCATCTTTTAGATTAATTTCTGATGCGAAATTAGTTTCTCTTGCAATTTTTTTGATAGAATTAAACAAATGATTGCGTGAGATAATATAAATGTAATTTTCAAAATGATCTATTTCTGCTACACTTTCACGATTTTGCCATATCTTCAAGAAAATATCCTGAACGGCTTCTTCTGATAAAATTTTTGATTTGGTAATTCTTAAAGCAGTAGAGTAAACAATATTTTTGTACTGGTTGTATACCGTTGTAAAAGCAAGCTCACTTCCTTGAGATAACTCAAAAAGAAGTTTTTTTTCGTCAATATTTGAATTTTGAGCCATGTTTAAGTAACAATCAATTCAGCAATATTATTTATTTTTTTTCAAACAAAGATTATTTATCTATAATATGCCTTCAAAAATACTGTTTTACTATTTTATGAATAAAATATTAAATTATTGTAAAAATAAACGTTTCAATTTTGCATAAGATTCAATCCTGTTTCAGAACTGTATTTAAATTATTGTAGGTTAAGTCTTGTTTTAATTGAGAATTGAATAAAATACAATAAAAAAAGTATTTTATATTAAAGGATATTTATAAAAAGTATAGATTTGTCTTTTTTCAAGCCCTTCTTTTTTTGCAAGAAAATTATCTTAATTCTTTAATTTGATTTTAATTATGAAAAAGAAGTTATTTATATTACTTAGTTTATGTTGCCATGCGGTTTTTTCGCAGACAGTAAAAAAGCCATTAGTTGATGCAATTACGGTAAAAGATCTTAAAACAGATATGTACCAAATGGCAGGAGACCATTTTAATGGACGGGAAGCCGGCACTTTAGACGAATTAAAGGTATCTGTTTGGCTGGCAGAAAAAGCAAAACAAGCCGGAATGTCTCCCGCAGGAGATGATGGCACTTTTTTTCAATTTTTCGATTTGTATAGACATCAGGTTACCAATTACACCAAATTTAAAATTGGACAAAAAGAATTTAAATTATGGACTGACGTTTTAGTAGCCGAAACAACAACCAATAAAGTTGAAGCACCATTGCTCTATTTGGGGAAAATTTCTACAGAAGAAATTAGGAAAATAGAGGTAAAAGGAAAAGCTGTTGTTTTAATAGCCTCTAAAGATGGAATTTCAGAAGATATTTCGCTTTTTGACAGACGTTATCCTGGTTTTGTCAAACAAAAATATTATGAAGATTTAGCTCAAAGGGGAGCGGCGGCTTTAATTATAATTGCAGATCAATTTGGTGAAGAATGCTGGTCTCAAGTCGAACCACAGATGAAGAGAGGAGTGTACGGAATTGAAGGTTATCGTGAAAAAATGCCTGTACCTGCTAGAATGCCTGCTTTTTGGGTTCATAATGACCAAATCGACTTTCTGAAAAACACAAAAGATTATTTGTCAGCTGAAGTAATTTCTGAAACTTACAAATACCCATCTGTAAATGTTGTTGGAAAAATAGACGGAAAAGACCCTGCATTAAAAAATGAGTATGTTCTTTTTAGCGGCCACCAAGACCACGATGGTGTACGACAAAAATACGGTCAGGATTCTATTTACAATGGAGCAGATGATAATGCAAGTACCTGTGTGGCAATGCTCGCGATTGCAAGAGCATTTAAAAAACAACCTGGAAAAAGATCTGCTTTATTTGTGTTTCATGGTTCGGAAGAACGCGGATTATTAGGTTCAAACTGGTATGCATCACATACGACAGTGCCTGAAAAAGATATTATTGCAGTATTAAATGGAGATATGATTGGAAGAAATGATATTAATCAAGCAGCACTTTTAGGTTCTACTGATCCGCATCAAAATTCTCCTGATTTGGTAAATGCAGCCAAAAAAGCGAATGACGAAGGACCTAAATTTGAACTCGATAAACTTTGGGATAGACCAGAACATCCTGAATTCTTTTACTTTAGATCTGATCATGTTCCTTATGCGCAAAAAGGAATACCTGCCGTTTTTTTTACAAGTGTACTTCACAGTCAATATCACACCCCAATGGATGAATCTGAAAATATAGATTTTGCAAAACTGCATAAAATGACAGAGTGGATGTATCGAACAGGATGGATACTATCTAATAACCCAGAAAGACCTAAATTTTTGCCGCCTAAAAAATCAAAACAATAAATTTATTCCAATTTCAGTATCGAAATAAATCATAAAAAAAGTCCTAATTTGATTAGGACTTTTTTTTTGTGAAATAAAAGAGGAAAGAATGTGATTACCAGTTTCCTTGTAATCCTTCTTTAAGAGCACTATTATATTTCTCCAAGTCAAAACTATACAAATCGGGCGCTTTATGTGCTCCGCCTTTTCGCGATTCATCTAATTTTGTTAGAATATCATAACGCAAAATTTTTCTATAAAAATTACCTCTATTTAATTTTTTACCTAAAATACCTTCATATAATTTTTGAAGTTCAGGCATTGTAAATTTCTCAGGGAGAAGGTTATAGCCAATAGGATGATTGTTCAATTGCTCGCGAAGTGTAATTAATGCTTTGTCAAAAATCAGTCTGTGATCCATCATGAATTCAGGAAGATCTTCTATAGAACACCATTCAACGGTACTAGAAAACTCATCAATTACCAATTTTACTTGCGAATGTTCTGCCAAAGCATAATACCCAATTGATATAAAACGCTGTTTGTACCAAATATCATCAGCATATTCAGCGAAAGCGTCTTCAGAACGATTGCGATCTCCAAAAGTATGAAATTGGTGCAGGTAAATATTTTCAGTTCCTGTTCTGTCTTTCAATATACGAACTGCTGCCTCATCAACATTTTCTGTTTTTTTTACATAACCGCCAGGAAGTCCCCAAGATTCCATGTCTTTCATTTTTAAAAGCAAAACATGAAGAGAATTTTGGTAAAAACTAAAAATAACGCTGTCAATAGAAAGTGTTGGAATATATTTTTTCCAAGCCTCTTTAGACTCATTTTCGAGAAACTTTTTAAAATCCATAAGGGTACAATTAGCTTCAAATTTAAACCTTTTAATAGTTACAAGTCAAATTGTTTAAATTTTTTCTGACAGTTTTGGCATCGTCACAAAAAATTAACTATTGGTGATATTTTTTTAAAATTTCTTTTAAAATCATTTTTACGTCTTTTCTTCTCTTCGATCATTTTTTTCAATAACTACGGCTCTTTACGCAAACGAGGTAGTTTGTTTTAAGTGTTTATTTGACAATTCAAGCATATCTCTTTATTTGTTGTTTTTATGGAATTTATAGGCGGGTTTTAATGCGATAATGAAAATAATAGCATCATTAATTTGCTGATTTGAGAAATTGTATTTAATATTGCTTCATTATGAAGCAATGAAAATTTCATAACAAAAAACCTAACTTAAACTACTCATGAAAAAATTAATTATTGCCACAATTTGTTTGGCATTTTATCCAGCTTCTGAAGCTTTTTCACAAGAAGATAAAAAACAGCAAGCCACAGATTCGATTAAAAAAACGACCAAAATTGTAGAATCAGACACCAAAGAAGAAAAAAATAGAAACGTAATGCTAAACGCAGCCAACAATACGGGGCCGCGTGATGTAAATATTGGTTTACCTTCGACAGTTGGAGGAATTACCATTCAAGAAAATGATTTACCAGTAGTATATTATTTCTGGCCAGAGTTGCCAAACCGTACTTGGAGACAAAGTACAAGTTTGGGGCGAACAGGTTTATTAAAAATCGGAGAAGCTGCAATTACAACCGGAGATTTAGGTTTTGCCGTTAATTCTTATACCAAACTCGGAACAGATAAACTGGAAGTCGTGGGGAATTTTTCAGGTTCAAGTTTCGGATGGATGAAAGGCGACCTAAATGTTTCTGGACCTTTGGCCAAAGGATGGTCGTACACAATGGGCGCCTATGCCAATTTTGATCCAAATTCATTTGATTTAAAATTTGCTAAGTATTCAGACAGAACACAAATTTACAGAGCAGGTTTAACCAAGAAATTCAATAACGGAAAAGGACAGATCAGCTTTTTATATAAATATGCCAACTCAGCTTCTTTAACCAATTATGCCGTTTTTAGATATAAAGAAGGAGGAAAAGTAGAAGAATACAATGACTTTAAAATCGGACGTGATTCGTATATCGTTAACGACGGAATCATGAAGTTTAAAGATATCTTAACGGGCGAAACTAAATTTGCTGATATGGGAGGAAGTGACGCTGCATCAACTTCGCATACCTTCGATATTTTAGGAAATTATGATCTGGCAAATGATTGGAAATTCAATTTCTCGACTCGTTTTCGTTATGCAGAAGCATCTCAGTTAATCGCAATTCCGCTTGGGATTTTTCAAGCTACTGCAGCAGATAATTTCACTTACAAATCAAACGGGAATGCATACGTTGGTAATGTAAACTCAATGTTGGGATTATACACAGACGGAACGCCTACAAAAACGGCTTTATCTCGATTTGAAATTACAAAAAGCGTAGAAAAGCACAAATGGAGATTTGGTATTACAGAATACTATTATCAAGTTGATGATTTCACATCGAGCAGATCATTCTTTAACCAAACAGTTAGTGCAAACCCAGATAAATTAGTTCGTAATACTCCAGGCGGCACTTCCAACACAGACGCCGACGGATTTTACAATTACAACGTTGGAGGTGAATACCACAATGGTTTTGAAAATAAATTATCTGGATATTTCTCTGATAACTGGACCGTTAATGATCGTTTTAGTTTGGCTTACGGTGTTAATTTACGATACCACAAATTAAAAGGAGACTATTATTTAACACCAAGAACACCAGATTTAGTATTTGATCCAAGTCAGAAAACCTATTTTGATAACAATTGGTTTCATTTAGGAGGGTCTATAAATGCAGTTTACAAAGTAACCAAAAGAGCAGGAATTCTTGCAGACTTTACCTATACAGAAAAAAATGGGCAGTTAGAGAGCTATTCTGGAGCTGTGGAGCCTAATTTGGCAAAAACTAAAAGCCCTTTAGGCGCTTTTGGATTGTATTTCAATCATGAAAAATTCAGTGTTGTATCGCAGGCAACTTATTTGACAAGAAATAATTATCAGGCAAGATTAAATTTAGTAAATCCATCAAATGCAAGCCAGTCAGAAGTAGCAACAGTTTTCTATGATATTCAGACTTTGGGCTGGACAACAGACATTGTAGCTTCACCGTTCAAAGGATTTAATCTGCATTATTTAATTACGTTTCAAGATCCTGTTTATAAAAATTACGATTTCAATGCTTTTGGAAATAGCTATTCTTACAACGACAAAAATGTTCTAGAAATCTCTAAAGTATTAATGGAAATCGATCCGAGTTATACGTACAAAGATTTCAAATTCTGGGCTAGTTTCCGCTATTTCAGTAAACAATATGCGAATCAAACTAATGCTTTGTTTTTCGCACCAAGATGGGAAACTTTTGGAGGTGTAAACTACAAAATAAACAATCATTTTGATATTGGTCTAACTGCGGTAAACTTCTTAAACCAAACAGGAGCAAAAGGAACAATCAATGGAGCGGAGTTAATTACAGACGCTTCAGCTTATTACGATCAGCTTTTGGTTGGATCTTACATCAGACCATTCACTTTAGAAGCTTCTCTTAATTTCAGATTCTAAATTTTATTTCGCATGAAAAAAATAATCATAACTGCTGGTTTCGCTTTTTTTCTAAGCGTTACTATGCAGGCGCAGCAAGGAAACTTTACGATTGTAAAAAATAACAAAGGTGCAGATTTGGGATATTCTCCCGAATCTGGCATCAAAATTCTAACCGTTAACGGAAAGAAATTTAAAGATTTAAATAAAAACGGAAAGCTTGATAAATATGAAGATTGGCGCCTTTCGGCAGATGAAAGAGCCAAAGATTTAGCTTCAAAAATGTCGATGGAACAAATTGCAGGATTAATGCTTTACAGTCGTCATCAAGCACTTCCTGCTCCTGCAGACGGATATAGAGCAGGGCATTATAATGGAAAAGTTTTTGCTGAAAGCGGTGCTAAACCTTGGCAGCTTACAGATGAGCAAAAGTTATTTCTGAAAGATGATAATCTTCGACATGTATTGATTACAAGTGTCGAAACGCCAGAAATAGCAGCTTTATGGAACAACCAAATGCAGGCTTTTGTGGAAGGAATAGGATTAGGAATTCCAAGTAATACCAGTACAGATCCGCGTCATACGGCAAATGTAACTTCTGAATTTAACGCTGGGGCAGGAGGAACAATTTCAATGTGGCCAGACGGTTTGGGAATGGCATCCACTTTTGACCCAAAAATTGTAGAACAGTTTGGACAAATTGCCGCAAAAGAATATCGTGCGTTAGGAATTGCAACAGCTTTGTCTCCACAAATCGATTTAGGTTCTGAGCCAAGATGGTACAGAATTTCGATGACTTTTGGCGAAAGCCCAGCTTTAACCAGAGATATGGGAAGAGCTTACATTGACGGTTTTCAAACATCATACGGAAAAGACGAAATCAAAGACGGTTGGGGTTACAAAAGTGTAAATGCCATGGTAAAACATTGGCCAAGCGGCGGTGCTGAAGAAGGCGGACGCGACGGACACTGGGCGTATGGGAAATTTGCGGTTTATCCAGGAAATAATTTACAGCAGCACATTGATCCGTTTATTAATGGCGCTTTCAAACTGAAAGGAAAAACCAGTAAAGCTTCGGCGGTAATGCCTTATTACACGATCACTTTTGATCAGGATAAAAAATACAATGAAAATGTAGCCAACGGTTACAGCAAATATATTATTACCGATTTATTGAGAGATAAATACGGTTACGACGGCGTAGTTTGTACCGATTGGCTGGTAACGGGAGACGAAGGAAAAACACCAAATTTATTTGCTGGAAAACCTTGGGGAGTTGAAAATCTTTCTATTGATCAAAGACATTACAAAGCGATTATTGCGGGAGTAGATCAGTTTGGTGGAAATAATGATAAGAAACCCGTTTTGGCTGCTTATGAAATGGGAATCAAAGAATTTGGAGAATCTTTTATGAGAGCCCGTTTTGAAAGATCAGCAGTTCGTTTATTGAAAAACATTTTTAGAGTGGGACTCTTCGAAAATCCATATTTAAATGTTGAAGAAACAAAAGCGGTTGTTGGAAATCCTGAGTTTATGAAAGCGGGTTATGATGCGCAATTGAAGTCGGTTGTGTTGTTGAAAAATAAAGCTGCAGTTTTGCCTGTAAAGGAAAAGAAAACGGTTTTTATTCCGAAAATCTATACGGCTTCAACCAAAGACTGGTGGGGCGTTGCGAGCCAGCCAAAATTAGAATATCCAGTAAATCTAGAATTGGTTAAGAAATATTATAATGTTACAGAAGATCCTTCAAAAGCAGATTTTGCCATTGTTTTTGTAACGAGCCCGCAGAGTTTAGAAGGCGGTTATGATTTAAAAGACAGACAAAACGGAAGCAATGGTTATGTGCCGATTTCACTTCAATACGGAACTTATACCGCAACGGAAGCAAGAGCAAAAAGTATCGCAGCCGGAGATCAGGTTATTGACCCAACTATAAAAGATAGAACATACAAAAACAAAACGGTTACCGCTGCCAATACTATGGATTTGAGAACGATTCTCGATACCAAAGACATGATGAACGGAAAGCCTGTTATTGTTTCGGTTACGGCTTCAAAACCTATGATTTTTAATGAATTCGAAAAACAGGTTGATGGAATTGTATTGAATTTCGGAGTATCATCTCAAGCTGTTTTAGATATTATTTCAGGAAAAACAGAACCTTCAGGATTGCTTCCAGTACAAATGCCAGCAAACATGGAAACGGTAGAAAAACAATTTGAAGACGTTCCTTATGATATGATTCCGCATAAAGACAGTGAGGGAAATGTCTATGATTTTGCTTTTGGATTGAACTGGAAAGGGGTTATTAAAGATGCCCGTACTGAGGTTTATAAAAAGAAGTAATTGATTTAATCTCGCAAAGACCCAGAGGCGCAAAGTTTTTTTCTTTTTAAGTTTTTAAACTTCGCGTCTTTGCGACTTTGCGAGAAACCACACAAGAGGCATAATCACTTTATTAAAAAGAACTTTTATGAAAAGATACAGACATTTACTAATTCTGATATTCTCATTATGGACAGGATTCGTTTCACAAGCCCAATCAACAGCTAAAAATTCATTTTCAAAAGATTTGGTAGTGCCTAGAATGCGTGTTATTGTCGACAATGATTTTAGCGGAGATCCAGACGGATTGTTTCAATTGGTGCATCAGATTTTATCTCCTTCGGCAGAAATTAAAGGAATAATTGGTTCTCATTTAAAACCGGGAGATGGTTTTGATTCTTCATCAGAAACGGCTACAAATGCAGTTAAAAAAGTGAAAGAACTTCTGGAAGTAATGAAGCTTCAAAACGCTTTTCCAGTTTATGAAGGTTCCAATTTGCAACTGAAAGATGCTAAAACACCCAATATCTCAGAAGGAGCAAAGGCAATTGTAAAAGAGGCAATGCGTGACGATGTAAAAACACCACTTTATGTAGTTTGCGGAGCAGGTTTGACTGAAATTGCAAGTGCTTATTTATTGGAACCTAAAATCGCAGATCGCCTTATTTTGGTTTGGATTGGCGGTCCTGAATATACAGATTTAGCTACTCCACCGCCAGGTTACACTTCATTAGAATACAATTTAGGAATTGATATTACTGCGGGACAAGTGATTTTTAATGATTCAAAAATTCCGATTTGGCAGATACCAAGAAATGCGTATCGCCAGACTTTATTGTCGTATTCTGAATTGTTGCTAAAAGTAAAACCGCAAGGAAAAACGGGAGAATATCTTTCAGAAAAAATAGAAAGTCTGATGAAAAGAGTACAGCAATTCAATCTTCATATTGGCGAAACTTACATTATGGGAGACAGTCCGCTAGTTTTATTAACGGCGCTGCAATCTTCTTTTGAGGCAGATCCGAGTTCGAGCTCTTATGTCTTAAAATCTTCACCATTAATCAATGCGCAGGGGCTTTATGAAACGAATCATAACGGACGAAATATTCGGGTTTACAATCAATTAGATACACGATTGATGTTTGAAGATTTTTTTGCCAAACTCCAACTGTTTAAAACAACTAAATAACAATCACACTATTATGAAAATTATATACTCATTTTTAGCAACAGGATTTCTGCTATTAGGAACTTCTGTTAAAGCACAAGAAACTATAAAATTGTATCAAGGAAAAGCGCCTGGATCTGAAAACTGGACACAAAAAGAAGCTCAAATGTATTCCGATCTTTTTAAAACTGAAGTTGTTTACAATGTAACAGATCCCTCCTTATTAATTTATCAAGTTCCAAAAGGAGTTAAAAATACAGGAACTGCCATTGTCATTGCTCCGGGTGGCGGTTTTCAAAGTTTATCAATTAACAGAGAAGGAAAAGAACTTGCCGAAATTTTAAGCAAAAAAGGAATCACCGCTTTTGTTTTAAAATACCGTCTTAACAAAACTGAAACCAACGATCCTGCAAGAGAAATGATGGACAAACTAAAAGACAGAGCCGCTTTTGAAAAAAACTCTTTGGCAACTATTCAATTGGCAGCTCAAGACGGGAAAAATGCTCTGAATTTTGTTAGAGCGAATGCTTCAAAATATGGAATTGACATTAAAAAAGTCGGTATAATCGGGTTTTCGGCAGGAAGTACGGTGGCGATGGAAACCGTTTTGGATAATAAAGCAGAACAGCTTCCAGATTTTGTAGCGAATATTTACGGCGGACCAAGACCAGAGCTTTTGAGTGTTCCTGCACCAGAAAAAAAGATTCCAATGTTTGTATGTGCCGCGAGCGACGATCAGTTGAAATTGGCTCCAAGAAGCATTCAAATGTATAATAAATGGCTTGAAGCAGGACAGACTGTTGAGCTTCATATATATTCAAAAGGCGGACATGGTTTTGGAACTGGAAAACAAAATCTACCTGTTGATTCATGGGAAACCCGTTTTGAAGAATGGCTTTCTTTAGAAGGATTTTTATCGAAATAAATAGAAAAGGTTTCACGCAGATTTACACAGATTTGAGCAGATTAGATTAAAAAAAATCTGCGAATATCAGCTTAAATCATTTTAAATCTGCGTGAAAATTAATTAAGACTTTAAAAACTATATAGTATGAAACATAAAATTATAAAAACAGGAAAAATGACGCTTTTGACGGCGTTAGTACTTTCTAATTTGTCTTGGAAAACTGTTTCGAATGATGAAACGAATCCACCGCTTGTAACTATTAAAGGATTTACGTTTGCTGATTTCAACAGAAACGGAAAACTAGATCCGTGGGAAGATACGCGTCTTACTGCTAATCAAAGAATTGATGCGATTATCAAAGAAATGACGAATGCAGAAAAAGTGGAACTTTTAATTGGAACCGGAATGCCGGGAATCGAAGTTCTGACTGGTCCTGTTGGAGATTCTAAACAAGGTTTGGTTCCAGGTGCGGCAGGAGGAACGGCTGCTTTCGAAAGATTCGGAATCCCTGCAACGGTTGTTGCCGATGGTCCTGCTGGATTAAGAATTGCGCCAACAAGAGAT
The DNA here is from genome assembly GCF_058135255.1 of Flavobacterium sp. LK-23. NCBI lineage: Bacteria > Pseudomonadati > Bacteroidota > Flavobacteriia > Flavobacteriales > Flavobacteriaceae > Flavobacterium > Flavobacterium sp. LK-23. The sequence goes on along the minus strand of NZ_JBYUVT010000021.1, from coordinate 29,970 downwards.
AATGATGCTAAAACGTATTATGCAACGGCATTTCCAGTTGGAACGGCTTTGGCTTCAACGTGGAATAAAGCGCTTTTGGAAGAAGTTGGAAAAGCAATGGGGAATGAAGTAAAAGAATACGGTGTGGATGTTTTATTAGCGCCAGCTTTGAATATCCACCGAAATCCTTTAAACGGAAGAAATTTCGAATATTATTCTGAAGATCCTTTAATTTCAGGAAAAACTGCTGCGGCAATTGTAAACGGAATTCAGTCGCAAGGCGTTGGAACTTCAATCAAACATTTCGCTGTAAATAATGAAGAAAGTAACCGTTTAACCATCAATGCTCATGTTTCTGAAAGAGCAATTAGAGAATTGTATTTAAAAGGTTTTGAAATCACGGTTAAAGAATCGCAGCCTTGGACAGTAATGTCTTCATACAACAAATTAAACGGAACTTACACGTCTGACCGAAAAGATCTTTTAACGCAGGTTTTGAGAGACGAATGGGGTTTTAAAGGAATTGTAATGACAGATTGGTTTGGTGGTTTTCCAGGTTTTGAATCGATTTCGAAAGGTTCAAACTCTGATGTTGTACAGCAGATGATTGCGGGAAATGATTTATTGATGCCAGGAATTCCAGTTCAGAAAAAAGCGTTGTTGGCTGCCTTAGATTCTGGCAAATTATCTCAAGAAGTGGCAAATGTAAACGTGAAAAGAATTTTAGAATACGTTTTCCGTACCCCGACTTTCGCTAAATACAAATACAGCGATAAACCAAACCTGACTAAAAATGCTGAAGTAACCAGAAATGCGGCTGCAGAAGGAATGGTTTTACTTAAAAATACCAACAATGCTTTGCCTTTTGCAGACAAACAAAAAGAGGTTTCGGTATTTGGAGTTACTTCTTACGCTTGGATTACAGGCGGAACAGGAAGCGGAAGTGTGAATAACAAACACACTGTTTCTCTTTTAGAAGGTTTAACTGCGGCGGGTTACAAACTAGATAAAGAGTTGGTTGATTTGTACAAACCGCATGCTGAAAAAGAAGTGGCAGCTGAACTAGAAAACAGAAAGGCAAGAGGAATTTTGGCTTTGCCAGAAAGACTTCCAGAATTAAAAATGGACGATGCTTTTATTGCTAAAAAAGCAGCAAGTTCTGAAATTGCTTTCGTGACTTTAGGAAGAAATTCTGGAGAAGGCGGGGACAGAGTTGTTAATAATGATTTTAATATGGCTGATGAAGAAATTCAAATGCTGGATAAAATATCAAAAGCTTTTCATGCTAAAGGAAAAAAAGTAGTCGTTATTTTAAATATTGGCGGAGTTATCGAAACAGCTTCTTGGAAAGATAAAGTAGATGCTATTTTATTAGCTTGGCAGCCAGGTCAGGAAGGCGGACATTCTGTTGCAGATGTAGTTTCTGGAAAAATTAATCCATCTGGAAAATTGACGATGACTTTCCCAGCGAAATATTCAGATACGCCTTCAGCGAAAAATTTCCCAGGATTTCCAGTTGATAATCCGAAAGAGGTAACTTATGAAGAAGGCGTGTATGTTGGATACCGTTATTTCAATACGTTCAACATTAAAACTTCTTACGAATTTGGATTTGGAAGTTCGTATACAACTTTTGAATATTTAGAAGTTAAATTAAGTTCTTCAACTTTCAAGGATAAATTGACTGTTTCTGTTACGGTAAAAAACACTGGAAAAGTGGCAGGAAAAGAAGTAGTGCAGTTGTATCTTTCTGCACCTTCAAAATCAATTGATAAACCGAAAGAAGAATTGAAATCTTTTGGAAAAACAAAAGAATTAAAACCGGGTGAAAGCCAAACGTTGACTTTGACTTTATCGCCAAAAGATCTGGCTTCTTTCTTAGAAAACAGAAGTGCTTGGATTGCAGAAGCAGGCGAGTATAAAGTACTTGTAGGAGCTTCTTCTTTAAATATTAAACAAACAGCATCGTTTTCGGTTGAAAAAGAAATTACAGTGGAGAAAGTGAAGAAAGCTTTTGAATTAGATTCGAAGTTTACAGAGCTTAAACCATAAATTTTAGTTAGTTATTCTGAAAGCCGTCTTGATTTTTTCAAGGCGGTTTTTTTCATTTGGTTGAAGCGGGCTTGTATTTTATAATGATCCCGGTTCTGTTTTCGTGAATCTCTTCTATCATTTATAACATTTGTTTTTCTATATTTGAAACTCAGCATACAAGAAAAGGAAGTTTTGCATTGGCTGATAGTGAAATCTAAATTTGGTACTATTATGAAATTTAAACTTTTTTCTGCTATTGCGATTTTGTGGATAGCAGGCTGCTACGGACAAGAGATTTCTTCAAATAAAATATTTAAAGAAATCGCTTTGGTGAACGGGATCGAATTTATAAACCCGAAATATGACCAGCCAAAATTTAGTTGTGGCTTTCTTATAAAATATAACAATGAAACATTTGCTGTAACAGCAAAACATATACTTAAGATTATTAAGCCCGAAAAAATGACAACCCTGTCGTTGGAGAGCTATATTAAAAATTGGATATTATACCCATTAAACAATAAGTCCGAAATTGTAATTTGTGATAAATTATTAAATGAAGACAAGTCTGAGTTATTGGAAGCCAAGTCAACTTATGATAATGATTGGCTGGTATTTTCCATTAAGCAAAACTCTTCCAGTATTATACCTTTGGAAATAAGAAATACTCCTTTAATTCAGGGAGAAAAATTATATGTTGTGGGTTGGACCAGAACGATGGAAAATGGACCTCAAAGGGTATATGAATTTGAATATTATAAAACAATTTCAAATCGCATTTTATTAAAAGATATTCTTGTGCCAGAGAAATTCGGAGGACTTAGTGGGGCTCCACTAGTAGATGAAAATGGTTTACTTGTTGGGATTGTCTCAAATGGAACAGTTGATCCAGATTCAAATAAGAAGTTTTTCTCTCCATGCTCAATAACGAATTTAGTATCTTTTATGGAAAACAGAAAACATGATAAATAGAAAGCCTTTCCTGTAAAAAGGGGGGTAGCGCGAGGCTGTTGTTTTTTGGCAAACCCGATTGTCAAAATACAACTAAAAAGTAGAAGCTGGCAGTATTCTAGAATAGGTGTTTTTATAAAATAACAAGAGACGGCCATCAGGTCGTCTCTTGTTATTTTAATTAGTAAGAATGATTTTGGCTTACCTTATGTTTAAAATTAGGTTATGATAAAAGAATGTAATTTTATTTAATTTCCAAATTTGTCTCTTTTTTAGATTGAAACCCTGTCGCTTCACTCTCATCAATCATATCAATAGTTTTTGGATGAAGGCTCGCCAGCTGTAAAACGATGGCAGTAAACACTACAAATAACAGTAGAACAAAAACGTGTCTCATTCCTCCATTATCAGCGGCTTTTCCTAAAAACTCTGTAATAATAGCTCCGGCTGAAATACCTGCAAAATTCATAATTCCATATCCCGTAGCCCTGTATCGGGGAGCAACAAACTGACAAAGAATAGGCATATTGTTGGTGTCGTATATTCCAAATCCAAGTCCAAAAAGGACAGCGCCAAAAACAATAGCGGTTGTGTCACAGCAATAGCCAAATAAAAATAATGCCGGGATGGTAAGAAACAATCCAATAGCGCTAGTGTAAATTCTTCCTTTAAGATGTTTCATCACCCATCTGTCTGAAATGGCACCTCCAATTAAAACGCCAAAAAAGGAAGACATGGAAATGGTTACCGTTGCAATTGGTCCCGCCAGACACATGTCCAAATGTAAAGTTTCAGTAAATAAGGTGGGTAACCAGTTTTTGGCCGCCCAGCCTGGTAAACTTGGTGCAGAAAAATAAAAGAGCAAAACCCAAAAGGAGATATTACCGAATAATATTCCCAATCCTTTGAACATCTGCTTGAATTCAAAGCGGACAGATGACTTTTTTCTAGGATCTAAAAAGTAAGTTTTCTTTTCTTGTATAAAAAATATCAGTATTAAACTGTAAAGCACACCGAATAAGCCTACGGAGTGAAAGCTGAAATGCCAGGAAAAATACTTAGAAATAGTGGCTCCAAAACCACCGAGCGCCTGTCCTAAATAAATTCCAGTGGTATGAATCGCAATTGCAAAAGAGCGTGTTTTTTCTTGATGGTAATCTGCTATTAAGGATAAGGCAGCCGGAATATAAAAGGCTTCACTAAAACCCATAATGCCGCGCAAAATATAAATCTGATTGAAAGTTGTGGCATAACCCATTGCCATAGTCACCCCAGACCAAATAAAAAGACTGCCTATAATGATTCTTTTTCGGTTAAACCGATCTGCTATAATTCCAGAAACAGGACTCATAAGTGCATAAATCCAAAGGAAAACTGCCATCAAAAGTCCGAAATTTTCAGCTTTAGCCAATTCAGGAATGTCATCCATCATCGCTGATTTCATAGTGGAGAGCATTTGCCGGTCTAAATAATTCAATAAAGCAACAAACCATAGCAGGCCGACAACAATCCATGGATAGGATTTTTTTTCATTCAATTTTGCAATCATTCTCTTTTTTCAAAATAAAGGCCGAATATACGAATTCAAAAGCAACAGGAAAGAATTGTTTTTCCAGTTAAATTGTTTTCCGTCTGCGTTCATAAGTAAGAATGAATAATCAATATATAACTTTTTCACTTTGCTGAGCATTTTTAAACGGGTAAGCCACAAAATAAAACGAATAAATGTCGAAGCAGGTATTGACTTCAAATTCTGAAGCAGGGGGCTCTGAAATTAAGATTGTTTAGCCCCTAGGTTTACTATGTTTAGCGATTTTTATGTGTTATTATAATAGATTAAAAATCAGCCTGCTGTAACATTTATTCCTTTTTGCACACCAACTAACATAAAAATATTCTATATGAAATTTATGAAATCCTTATTTCTTCTTTATGCAGGCCTTTTTTTATTATGTTTTACTGCAAATGCCCAAGAAAAAACACAGTCCCCTGATCACAATGAAATTATTGAGAAACTAATTAAAAATGAAGAGTATGAAATGAATTGGTTTGCAGTTCGTGATACTGCAAAAATTGAAATTGGAAAGGTATTTACTAAAATCGTTAAAACAAAAAACACAATAAAAGTAACCACGACGGTAAAAATGAAAAATATGCCGGACTGGGTTGATGAAACTGTAGCGGAACTTCCTAACTTAAACCCTGTAAAACATACTTCTGTCAACACCCAAAGAGACATAGAGCTTAATTTCGGGAAACAAACAACTGGTTATTATCTCGATAAAAAGGATAACAAAAAAATAGATATTAAAGAAGAAACAATAGGAAGCTTTTTTGACAGCAATATTTATCCTCAAATAATCCGCTGGCTTCCGCTAAAAGAAAATTATAAAACAGAAATAACTATTTTTGACTATAATCTTGTCACAAAAGCTGCAATTCTTAAAGCAAATATAACGAACACCAAAAAAGGTTTCCTTGCTGGAAAATCTGTGTGGATTGTTACTGTCACAGATGGTATTTCGCAAAACAAAACGATAAATACTTATTATATTGATTCGCAAACCAATCAATTTTTGAAACAGGAAATTGATATGGGAAAAAATAAAATGATAATGGAAAAAGTAAATTAATTTCTAATGTTCAATAGTAATCATCTCAATATTTGAGCTGGGTCATTTTTATGCCCCAGCTCATTTAGTATTTTGCAATATAATTGCAGTCAATTCCAATTGCTGATTTTCTTCAAATTAAACCAGACTTTTCAATTTTTTGGAAAACATTTTTATATACCCTTCCTTATCCTTTTTCACCTCTTGGATTAGTGCCTTTCTTTCAGGCGTGATGCTGCAGTATTTATCCGCCCATAAATTGATTTCAATCATCAGCGGCAAAAGGTCGATACCTTTCGCAGTGAGTTTGTATAAAACTTTGGATTTACTTTCCGGATGAGGCTCTTTTTTGATAATCCCGCTTTCTTCCAGCATTTGAAGTCGTGAAGCCAATATATTGCTGGCTATTTTCTCGTCTGATTTCTGAAAGTCGCCATAAGTGCACTGTCCAGCAAACATTAAATCCCTCACAATCAGCAGTGACCATTTGTCTCCCCAAATATCCAACGACTGGCTTACGGGACAGTCGGAACGCTTCTTATTTTCTGCCATAAAAAAAAATTTAAAAATTCGCTTGCAAAACGAAAGTGGTTTTGTATATTTGTACTTGCAATTTGCAAGCAAATTTACAACAATTTAAAGAAATATACAAATGCAGACAAAAGGGAATACAGTATTTATAAATGGCGGAAGTGCCGGAATTGGTTTGGCCATCGCTAAAAAATTAGCCGCCGAAGGCAATAGCATCATCATCAACGGAAGAGACGAAGAGCGTTTGCAAAATGCATTAAAGGAACTGCCCAGTGCAGTCGGAATTCAGGGTGATTTTGCATCTGAGGCAGACAGGATCCGTATTGCAGATGAATTAAAAAACTATCATTCCGATGTCAATATCATAATCAATAATGCAGGTGCCGCTTTTGCCTATTTATTGAGCGAAACCGCCAATGCCCACGAAAAGGCAAAAATTGAGATGAATGTCAACTATATTGCTATTATTCATTTTACAGAATTGATGATGCCTCATCTGCTGGAAAAAGAAGCTGCAGCCGTTGTGAATATTTCTTCGCTTGCGGTTTATGGAAGCCATAAATTTCTGCCTACCTATGGTGCTACCAAAGCAGCTCTGCACAGTTACACAATGGCTTTGCGATACACCTATGAAGAGCAGAAAAATGTTCAGATCTATGAAGTGTATCCGCCTTTGGTAAATACCGAATTTTCTGCCGAAATAGGCGGGGCTGACGGTATTCCGGCTTCAGAAGTAGCCGACGAGCTTTTCTGGGGCCTAGAGAAAAACCAGTTTGACATACCAGTAGGCGAAACAAAAAAGTATGCTGCTGCCATAGGCGAGGCAATGGCTAAACTGGCTCAGTAAAAAAAGGATAAGCCGAAATCATTGAAGATTATCCACTTTTTAAGGCCATTAAACGTATCAAAATGAATATTCAAAATAAAACTATTCTGATCACTGGAGGAGCATCTGGTATAGGATTGGAAGCTGCAAGACAGTTTCTGGACGCTGGTGCCAGAGTGATTATTACAGGAAGAAATCAATCAAAGCTGGATGAAGTGTCAAAACGTTATCCCTTAATTAAAGCCATCCAAAGTGATGCGGCAGATGAAACTGATGCAAAAAATCTGTATGACGAAATAGTAGCTTTAGGAGGCATTGATATTTTGTACCATAATGCCGGTGTAGGGGTTCCGCCTGCGAATTTAGGAATTCCGGATAAAAAACATCTGCATGGTGCAGTGTATGAAATGGATGTGAATTACTTTGGCGTCATCAGGCTCAATAATCTTTTTATGAGTATGCTCAAAAGCAGATCAGAAGCAGCTATCATTCACACGACATCTATATTGAGTATTGTTCCTTCAGCAGCCGAAGCCACCTATAGTTCATCAAAAGCGGCATTGGCATTTTATACGGTTTCACTGCGCAGGCATCTGCAGGTAATCAACAGCAAAGTGAAAGTTTTTGAACTGCTGCCGCCTCTGGTGGATACCGAGATGGTGGCTGGCAGAGACGATAAAAAAATCAGCCCTAAGGAATTAGTAGAGGGTTTGATTAAAGGCATTAAGAAAAATACGCTCACCATTCGGGTTGGTGACAGCAAAGCGGTTTACCTTATCAATAGGCTGTTTCCAAATCTAGCCTATGGGCTTGTAAATAAAAAGAAGGCAGATAGGCTATTAATGTCTTAATCATATTGCATGTTATGTAACTCATTTTTTAATAGATTAGTCTTTCAAGCATGCAGCCATAATTTTAAAAAAAATTAAATATAATGAAAGCATACACTATTAGCCGCTACAGCAAAAAAGACCTTTTAAAGCTGAGCGAAGTAGACAGGCCTGCTATAAAACCAAATGAGGTTTTGATAGAAATTCATGCCGCAGGAATTAATCAGCTCGACGCCAAAATTAAAAGCGGGGAGTTTAAAATGATGCTCAAATACCAGATGCCCTTAGTTTTAGGTCACGATGTGGCAGGCGTTGTGATTGAGGTTGGGGTTGATGTAAAACGTTTTAAAGTAGGAGATGAAGTGTACAGCCGTCCTTCTGATTACCATATCGGCGGATTTGCTGAATTTATAGCGGTTGATCAGGCAGATGTTGCCCTGAAGCCGAAAAACATTTCCATGAATGAAGCAGCGTCTCTACCCTTAGTCGCGTTGACGGTCTGGCAGGCTTTTATGGAAAAAGCACATTTGACAAAGGGACAAAAAGTTTTTATTCAGGCTGGTTCAGGCGGTGTGGGCACGATTGCCATTCAGCTGGCAAAACATCTGGGCGCTACGGTTGCAACCACTGCGAGCAGAGGTAATTTTGAACTGGTCAAAAATCTTGGTGCAGATGTAGCGATTGATTACAGAACTCAGGATTTTAAGAATCAGCTGAAAGATTACGACTTGGTGCTCAACAGCCAGGATAGTAAGACCTTGGAAAAATCCCTTCGCATTTTGAGGCCGGACGGTAAAGCGGTCTCTATTTCAGGTCCGCCAGATCCTGCTTTTGCCAATGAAATGGGTATGCCATGGCTATTGAAACTGATCATAGGCTTTATCAGCAGAAAAGTACGAAGACAGGCAGAAAAATTAGGGGTTGGTTATTCCTTTTTATTTATGAAAGCCAACGGACAGCAATTATCCGAAATTACCAAGCTGGTGGAACAGGGAGTTATAAAGCCAGTATTGGACAAGGTTTACCGATTTGAGGAAATGAATCAGGCTTTTGATTATGTGAACAGCGGAAGAGCCAGAGGAAAAGTAGTGGTGCAGGTAAAATAAGCATCCTGTTTAACGCCCGATTTTAATTATGAGCCGGTAACTCTAGCCGAAAATGATGACATTGTAATAGTGCACGGACGTTTTCTAATATTTAAAAGCCGTCTTCAACTTTTTGTGGGACTTTTGGAGGGAATTCCAACTTAAAAGTGCCACGATTTTACCACAGAAATTTTGTTCGGGTTTATAAAATATGAAAAGCAGTGTAAAATAGAAAAACCTACAAATTTTAGGATTTGTAGGTTTTGTTTTTTTAGGAAAAAAAAGTCCTAACCATTAATTAGGACTTTTGGGGGGAGAGCAGGATTCGAACCTAAGGCTTAAAACCCGCTTATTTCCTGCATTTTTATTTTATAAAAAACTATAGTGCCACGATTTTGCCATAAAAATAAAACTACTTAGTTTTTGGTGTATAATGTTTTGATTTTTAATTGATTGAAGTGTTTTTTGATGCTCTAATTCTCTTTGCTGGAAATGTAATGACTTTTTTATTAAAGTTATTGTTTTGTCCTGTTTATTTTACCTGTATTCTCTCTCGAAATAATTAAGTATTGATTTGTATTTCTTCTGAGCATAGATACCATGAAATATTCCTTTGCATTCTATTCCTCAAATCCTCTGTAATAAATAGGTTCAACTATTCATCTATTACGGATGGTATATATTGTTGGCTGGGCACTCTTTGAAAAATAAATAAGCGACATGATTCTGTTATCGGCAATTTTATGCTAAAAAGTTAGTGTAAAAACATCTTTTTTTGCCGATAGGATAAATAATATGCTATTGCAAACTCTTGTTCAAAGTAAATTGCACAAGGATTTTGAAATCTTTCAAACCTTCCGAAAGAATATGTCTATATTTTTGATTGATTAATCCATCCTGAAAAAAAACATTCTCTATAATTTTATCTTCTACAGAAGATACAATTGCGTCTTTGAGTTTGTTAAATAAGATTGTTGGTTAATTAATAGATTTTTTGTTTGTTTTTATTTCAAAGGGAGATTAATGATCTATTTATTCTCCCTTATTTTTTTGTTCAAAGTCAGTTAATATAATTTAATAAATATACTATTTATATGAAAAGAGAGAATTTTAGCATAAACAGAAAAAGTTCTTTAAAGAATGTTATATCGATTTTTATTCTGTTGTTTTTTTGTGTCGTTAAGGGGTATTCCCAAAACAATGAAAATACAAGAAGTGCTTTTGAGGTAATAGAAAGATTAGTAGGCAACCGTGCAGCCGATTTTCAGTTGAGCTTGGTTAAAAGTAAAAATAATCAAGCAGATTGGTTTGAAATCAAAACTACAAACAATGTTGTAAAAATTAAAGGGTCAAACAATACTGCAATCTGTTACGCGGCTTATAATTTTCTTCGCGATATTGGAGCTGCTTTAGCAAGTTGGGAAGGGAATAGAGTGGCTCTTCCTAAGGTTTGGCCAAAATATAGTAAAAAAGGAAATACACCTTTTGAATACAGAGAATATCTAAATGCCTGTACTTTCGGCTACACAACACCTTGGTGGGATTGGAAACGCTGGGAACAGGAAATTGATTGGATGGCTTTGCACGGAATTAATCTTCCAACAGCTATGGAGGGGCAAGAAGCAGTGTGGCAGGAATTATGGAAAGAATATGGCTTAACCAATTCGCAATTAGAAGCACATTTTGCGGGACCAGCATTTTTGCCATGGCAGCGTATGGGAAATATCAATAGTCTTGAAGGGCCGCTTCCACAAGAATGGTTTTTGAAAAAAGAAGAACTTCAAAAGAAAATCTTAGAAAGAATGCGAGCATTAGATATGCATCCTGTTGTGCCTGCTTTTAGCGGTTATGTACCTAAGGCTTTCGCCGAAAAACATCCTGAAGCTAAGATAACAGAACTCAAGTCTTGGTCAGGAGGAGGTTTTGCCAGTACTTTTCTACTAGATTCAAAAGATCCGCTGTTCAAAAAGATAGGGAAACGTTTTATTGAAATTTACACGAAAACATACGGAAAGTCTGATTTTTATCTGGCAGATTCTTTCAATGAAATCGAACCTCCAGTTTCGGAACATAATAAATATGAAGAACTTTCCAACTACGGAAGCACTGTTTATGAAACGATTAATGAAGCAGCTCCGGGCGCAGTCTGGGTTATGCAAGGTTGGCTTTTTGGAGACAATAAAGAATTTTGGACAAAAGAAGCTACAAAGGCTTTTTTAAGTAAAGTTCCGAATGAAAAAGTGATGGTTCAAGATTATGCCAACGACAGATATAAAGTGTGGGAAAATCAGGAAGCTTTTTATGGAAAACAATGGACGTACGGTTATGTGCATAACTATGGAGGATCAAATCCTGTGTACGGAGATTTGAATTTTTACAAAGAAGAATTGACAAGTTTATTGAAAAATCCACACAAAGGAAATATTGTCGGTTATGGAGCAATGCCTGAGGGTTTAAATAATAATTCAATTGTTTACGAATACATATATGATCTTGCATGGAGCAAAGGAGAACAGCCTATAAACGATTGGCTGACAAAATATTTAAATGCAAGATACGGTGGGACAGTTTCAGAATCTGTTTTTCAAGCCTGGAAATTATTATTGGAGTCGGTTTACAATGTAAAATACTGGGAAACTCGCTGGTGGAATGATAGAGCAGGAGCGTATTTGTTATTTAAACGTCCAACTGCTACAATTACAGAATTCAAAGGAAATCCTGGCGATAAGAAAAAATTGAAAGAAGCTTTGGATCTTTTAAGTAAAGAAGCTAAAAAGTATGATCAAAAAGATTTTATCCAATATGATTTAATCGATGTTTCAAGACATTATTATTCATTATGTATAGATGAGGATTTAATGGAATGTGTAAAAGCCTATCAGCAGAAAAATATTGAAAAAGGAGATCAATTATTTAAAAAGATAGAAAAACAAGCATTGGATATTGATAAAATAATGGCAGGCGAGCCATTAAACAGTTTAGACCAATGGGTTAAATCGGCTTCAGATTATGGAAGTTCTCCAGAAGTGTCTTCATTATATGTAAAGAATGCCAAAACATTAATTACGCTTTGGGGAGGAGAAGGACATCTTAATGATTATGCTTCGAGATCATGGAAAGGAATGTATAAAGGATTTTACTGGCCAAGATGGAAAATGTTTTTAGAAGCTTTAAGAAAAGCATCAGTTGACAACACTCCTTTTGATGAAAATAAAGAAAGAGAATCAATTAAAAATTGGGAAATTAATTGGACAGAAAGCAAATAAAAATATCCAACGATTATAATTACTTCGTATATAAACATAATTTAACTTAATATTTATAAAATAACTTAAAACCAAACCATCTATATGAAAAAGAAAATTCCCGAAAACGTTTTATTAGTAAGTTTTTAATGATATAATTTTCGAAAAAAAACTTTGCAAAGGCTTACTATCATTGACTTTATAGAAATTATCCATGTTTATGAATAACTTGTCCATTTCTTAACATTTCATTAGCACTAATTTCGTCAACACTATTTAACCAATTAACCAATATCACAATGGAAAAACTTAAACTTTTATTATTAGCCTTCTTCTTTGGCTTCTCAATTAATACCTGGGCACAAAAAACAGAAGTGTCCGGTGTGGTATTAGATGACAAAGGTCTTCCTCTACCAGCTGCGAATGTACTTGAGAAAGGTACAACTAATACTGTAACAACAGATTTTGACGGAAAATTTAAATTTACGGCTTCAAACAAAAATGCAATATTGGTATTTTCTTTTATTGGATTTGAAGATCAGACTGTAAAATTAGATGGGACAAAAACAAATTATTCGATAAAATTACAGTCTACCACAACCAATTTAGAACAAGTAGTTGTAGTAGGTTATGGTAAAGGATCTCGTAAAAACTTAACAACTGCTGTTTCTTCTGTTAAAGCTGAAGATTTGAACAGAGGAGCAATTAGCGATGTGGGACAGCTTTTACAGGGTAAAGTTTCTGGTTTGAATATTTCTTCAAGCGGTGACCCTACAAAAACAGCTTCTGTAGTTTTGCGTGGAGCTTCAACATTAAATAGTTCGCAAGGGCCATTTTATGTAATCGACGGTATTCCTGGTGTAGATATCTCTGTGATTGCACCAGATGACATTGCAACTATTGATGTCTTGAAAGATGCCGCTGCAACGGCAATTTATGGTAACCGTGCTGCAAATGGGGTTATCATGGTGACAACAAAAAAAGGAAGTAAAGGCAGAACGCAAATAGCATACAATGGATATTTTGGTTTAGAAGAAGTTTCAAATAATCTGGATATGATGAATGCAGATCAGTTGAGAGATTTTACAACTAGAAATAATTTGAACTTTACGCCAGAGAATGATAAAGGAGCTAACACGAACTGGCAAAAAGAAATTTTAAGACAAGGACGTGCAGCATCAAGTAGCCATAACTTATCTATGAGTGGTGGTGGAGAACATGGAAATTATACAGCAAGTATTACTTCGATTAATAAAGAAGGGGTAATGTTAAAAAGTAATTTCTCTCGTATCATTGCTCGTTTGTCTGTTGAACAATTTGCTTTTGATGACAAAGTTAAATTTGGTTTAAACGTAACTAACTCTACTACAAAATACCAAAATGTACCACAACGTAACACGGTGCTTTTGCAAGCAGCAAGTTACCTTCCGATTTCTCCAGTAAGAAATCCTGACGGAACTTTTTTTGAAAATTTTGTGAGTACGGGATATTTTAACCCAGTAGCTTTAATTGAGCATGGTACTGATGAGACTAAAACGGATAACTTGGTAGGAAATCTTACTACAGAGGTAAAACTTCCGTTTGGAATCACTTATAATTTGAATTTAGCGCATCAAAGATTAACGGCGTCTCATGGAGAGTTTTATGATAGTTATTATTCACAATACAATAGTGCCAACTTTTACAACAATCCAGATCCGCCTTTGACAAAAACATTGGTTAACTTTGGGGTAAATGGTTCAGCATTAAGAAATGCTTACGAAACTAGAAACAACATTATTGAAAGTTTCTTTACTTGGGATAAAACATTTGGAGAGCATAAAATAAAAGCAGTTTTAGGTTATTCATGGCAGGAAAATACTTTAGGAGACGGTTTTCAAGCTACAACAACAAACTTTCCTGTAGATAATGTTGGGTACAACAATTTAGCTTTAAGCAATTATACTTCGGTTAATGGTTATGTTGTAAATTTTGGCGATAGTAAAGCGTATCAAAAAACTCGTTTGATCTCTTACTTTGGTCGTTTAAACTATAATTATAAAGACAAATATCTTTTACAAGGATCGCTTAGAAGAGATGGAGGATCTATGTTTGGAGAGAATAACCAATGGGGGTATTTTCCATCTGTAGGGGGAGCATGGAGATTGGATAAAGAAGGTTTTATGAAAAATCAAAGTTTCTTTAGCGATTTAAAATTAAGAGGAAGCTGGGGGATCACAGGAAACTCTTCTGGATTTAATGCTTACACGGCTCAATTTATATCTGGAAGTTTAGGAACTTTCTATTACAACGGACAACAGATTGGAGCTTATGGACCTAACCAGGCTGCAAATCCTGATTTGAAATGGGAAAAAACAGCTACAGGAAATATCGGTCTTGATTTCACAATCTTAAAAGGAAAACTATCTGGATCTGTTGATGTTTACAACAAGAAAACAACAGATATGATCTTCAACTATAATGTTAATCCAGTATTGGTGCCAGTAGGAACTATTGTAGCCAACGGAGGAACAATGTCTAACAAAGGTATCGAGTTGAGTTTAAATTCTACTCCAGTAAAAACAGCAAATTTCACATGGAATACAAACCTGAATTTGGCTCATAATAAAAATGAGATTGTTAAATTAACTAGTCCATTTTTTGTTGGAGGAGATTCTATTCGTAGAGTACAGCCAGATGGAGGCGGACAAACAGGAAGTACTTTACAGATTTTTAAAGAAGGAAAACCTCTTGGTCAATTCTTTACTCTGAAATATGCAGGAAAAAATGCTAATGGGGTTTCGCAGTATTATGATAAAAATGGAGACTTGACTACTGCACCGCAAATTGGAGTAGATTATCATTATGCAGGAGATGCACAGCCAAAATTATTAATGGGATGGGCGAATACTTTCCAATACAAAAAATTTGATTTGAATATTTTCTTCAGAGGTGTTTTTGGAAATAAAATTTTTAATGCAACTCGTGCCGATTTATTTAGACCAAGCACTGCAATGACTACTAATATATTGGTTGATGCAGGCAATGAATCGCCAAATGACTTAAACGCTTATAAATATTCAGATCGTTTTATAGAAGACGGCAGTTACATAAGATTAGACAACATGACTCTAGGGTATAATTTTGGTAAAGTAGGAAGATACATAAGCAGTGTTCGTCTTTACCATACTATCAACAATGTATTTGTGATTACCAAATACACAGGAATTGATCCAGAGGTAGAACAAGGAGGAACAGCTCCAGGTGTAGATTCAAATAACTTCTATCCAAAAACAAGAACATATTTGTTCGGTTTAAATGTGATCTTCTAAAAACTTAATGCTAAAAATTATGAAAAAGATATTAAAATATTTAGGGCTTCCAGTACTTTTAGCTGGTATGGTATGGTCTTGTGATGATCTAGAGGTGCCTATTACAACACAATTGACACCTGAAGTATTTCCTCAAAACTCAACACAATATATTCAGGCTACAGGCCCAGTTTACGTAGCTTTCAGAGGTGAATTCTCATTTGCTTGGTGGTGGTCACAATCTTTATCAACAGATGAAGCTATTTTGCCTGCAAGAGGAGGAAACTGGTTTGATAATAGAAACTACATTGCTATGCATTACCACGATTGGAATGCTGACAACGGAATCATAGGAAGTCTTTGGGATTGGTCGTCTAAAGTAATTGGAACAAGCAATCAGACGATATCAATTTTAAGACAGACAATGCCAGAAGGGGCGGAGAAAAAAACGCTGATTTCAGAGATTAAAACAATGCGCGCGATTTCTTATTTCATGTTAATGGACAGTTATGGAGATGTGCCTTTGGATACTTTATATGGAGATTTTACTTCTAAGGCTAAAACACCGAGAAAAGAAGTTTTCAATTTTATCGAAAAAGAATTAAAAAGCGCTATTCCTAATTTAAATCCAGCGTCTGGAGTTACTACTTATGGAAGACCAAACAGACAAACTGCTAATGCAATGTTAGCCAAATTATATCTGAATGCTGAGGTATATACAGCAACAGCACGTTATACAGATTGTATTGCGGCTTGTGATGAAGTTATTAATTCTGGATTGTATTCTGTTGAACCAAGAGCGACTTATCTTCAAATGTTTTATCCAAATAACGGACCGCAGATGAAAGAATTCATTTTTGCAGTTCCTTATGATCCAGCAGCTGTTACAGTTGGTTACAACGGACAAATGTATCACGCACGTTATGATGTGCCACGTTCTGAAAGAGCTAAGTTCGGTCTTCCTTTTACGCCAAGTGCACCTAGAAGTACGCTGCCAGAATTCTATGCTTATTTTAATGATGCTAATGATATTCGTAACAAACAATGGTTAACAGGTCTTCAATATATGAATGACGGTGTTACTCCTGTGATGGTGACGACAACTAAAAAAGGATACGACCAGTTTTATACAGGATCTGATGGAGGAGCAAGCTATACTTATCAAGTAAATTTGACACCAGATATTATACCTCGTCAAAGTGAACCTTTATTTGATCTTGGAAATGACGAAATCGCATGGAACATGGGATATAGAAATATTAAATTCTATCCAGACGCGACTTCAACAAATCGTAACCAAAAGAACGACGTTCCTTTCTTGCGTTATTCAGATATACTTTTAATGAAAGCGGAGTCAATTCTTCGTGGAGGAGCTGTAACCTTAGGACAAAGTGCAGATGCATTAGTAAACATGGTTCGTTCTAACCGTACAACATCTGCAATTTTAAGCGGAGTAACTTTAGAAGAACTTTACAAAGAAAGAAGCCGTGAATTTACTTGGGAAGCATGGCATAGAAATGATATGATCCGTTTTGGAAAATATGAAGGATCTTGGGGCTACAAAACAAATACTGATACTTATCGTCGTGTTTTCCCAATTCCAACCAATGCAATGGTTTTAAATCCAGCTCTGATACAGAATGATGGATATTAAACATAAAGTTAGTTAAGTGCTCATGGTAGCAGTTTTAGTTTGAAAAGGGGAAGAACCTAAAAAATCTTCTCCTTTTTAATAAAAAAGAAAACAGATCGGTTAGTTGCTCAATCATTAGTTTTAGTTTTCATTTTTTGAATGCATACAAAGCTTAATCGAATGCGGTTATTGAAAATCAATGAAAGATTAAGCTTTGTGCCATTCTTTTTATTTTAGAATATTTAACCCGATAATTCTTGGTTAAATCTTGCAAGGTCTTCAATTTAATTACCACAAAAAAATCGTTGCCTAATCTTGTCCCCATCAATACAAAAAGCATAATGGAACTGAATAAAATATATAAAATAGGACATATTGCCATAAGTTTAACTCTTATTTTTTTAGTGTCGTGCAATGCGCAACAAACCATTTCTTTACAAAAGAAAAAATTATCAGATATGGTTTACCCGTTGTTGGACACCGAAAATTCAAGATGGTTTTACTTTTCATCAGCAAGCCGTCCGTTTGGTATGGTTAATTTAAATCCCGACACAGAGATTAAAGGCGATTGGGGAGGCGGTTATAAATATACTACAGATACAGTTAAAGGTTTCAGCCATGTTCATGAATGGCAATTATCGGGAGTGTCTATAATGCCAGTAACAATTTCGGAAGCTAATAAAAGTACTGTTTTCAAAGATTTTTATTCCAAATTCAGCCATCAAACCGAAATCATTACACCAGGATATCATTCGTTACTATTAGACAGATATCAGATAAAAGCAGAATTGAGCAGTACGCCAAGAGTCGGATTTCATCAATATACTTTTCCTAAAAAAGCACAAAAAGCAATACTTTTTAATCTGAACACTATTTTAGGGCCTTGTGATAATTTCGATGGAAAATTAGAAAAAAACAATGATTATGAACTTTCAGGATCATTAGTTTTAAGCACCAATTTTAGACGCCCAAAACCATTGACGGTTTTCTTTAAAGTCAAAACAAATCAGCCTATCGCTTCTGTCGAAAAAGATAATGTAACAGGTAATTATTTGGTTGTTTTTAATGGAAAGAATTCCCGAGTTCTGATGAAAGTCGGTATTTCGTACACGTCAATTGAAAATGCTAACAACAATATTGAAACCGAATTAACCCATTGGGATTTTAATAAAACGGTTGAAGATTCCAGAAACGAATGGAGTAATTTGTTGGGAAGAATAAAAATAGAAGGCGGAACAGAAACCGAACAAAGAAGATTTTACACTGATCTATGGCATGCTCTGCAAGGGAGAAAAATGATCAGTGATGCAAATGGATCCTACCCTGACAATACAGGGGAAAAATTCAGGGTAGGGCACTTGCCCTTAAACGCAAATGGAAAGCCTAAGTTCAATCACTATAATTCTGATGCTTTTTGGGGTGCACAATGGACAATCAATAATCTTTGGGGATTGGTATATCCTGAAATT
The DNA here is from genome assembly GCF_058135255.1 of Flavobacterium sp. LK-23. Taxonomy (NCBI): domain Bacteria; kingdom Pseudomonadati; phylum Bacteroidota; class Flavobacteriia; order Flavobacteriales; family Flavobacteriaceae; genus Flavobacterium; species Flavobacterium sp. LK-23. The sequence goes on along the minus strand of NZ_JBYUVT010000021.1, from coordinate 11,485 downwards.
ATGGAAGAATTTGTGTATTCGTTAATGCAGTATTACAAAGATGGCGGTTCTATTCCGCGCGGACCTTCGGGAGGAAATGATACCTATGTAATGACAGGAGCATCGGCAACACCTTTTATTGTAAGCGCCATTCAAAAAGGAATTGTAAAAGAAGATTTGGAAGACATTTATGTTGCGCTTAAAAAAGGGCATATGACAGACGGAATTATGTCAAAAGCCGGTTATGAGCACAAAACCAATATTGGAGGAGGTTTAAAATATTACTTAGAAAAAGGATATGTTCCGTATCCGCTTCCAGAAGGCAATTTTGGAAGCCATGAAGACGGAGCCAGCCAGACTTTAGAATATGCTTATCAAGATTGGACTTTGGCGCAATTGGCGAAAAAATTAAACCATGAAGAAGATTATAATTATTTCATGAAAAGGTCAAAAAACTATCAAAATGTTTTTGATCAAACCATTGGATGGATGCGCCCAAAAAATGTAGATGGAAAATGGAGAGAAAATTATGATCCCTATCAATATGAAAACGGATTTATTGAGTCAAACGGAGCACAGTCAACATGGTTTGTACCGCATGATATTGAAGGTTTAGCGAATTTAATGGGAGGAAGAGAAAAAGCCGTTACAAAATTAAATCAGCAATTTGAAACGGCTAAAAAGCAAAATTATACCTCTGGTACATCGCACGATGCCGAATTGCATCCAGAGTTTAGCCGAATTCCGATAAATTTTGGAAATCAGCCTTCCATGCAGACTTCAAACATTTTTACCGTTTTAGGAAGACCAGATTTAACCCAGTATTGGACGAGAAATGTAGTTAAAGAAACCTTCAGCGGATTGTCTCCATCAACTGGTTATAACGGTGATGAAGATCAAGGATTAATGGGAAGTTTGAATGTTTTGTTAAAATTAGGTATATTTCAAATGAATGGAGGAACAGATAAAGATGCTGTTTATCAAATAGGAAGTCCGATATTCAATAAAATCTCAATTGATTTAAATCCAAAATATTATTCAGGAAAGACATTCGTGATTAAAGCCAATAATAATAGTCCTGAAAATGTATATATAAAGGGCATTAAATTCAATAATAAAGCAGTTAAGAATTTTACGCTTTCGCATCAGGAAATTACGAATGGCGGAGAGTTGATTTTAGAAATGTCAAAGTAAAGTTTTTTTAGTCCGTAAAGAAATAAATAAGTAATGAAAATATATAGTAAAAATATACTTTTAGGAATATCATTTTTGTTTACAATAGCCCTAAATGCTCAAACTGTACAACAATATGTTGACCCAATGATAGGTTCAGAAGGAGTTGGTAGAGTTTTTATCGGGCCATCATGTCCGTATGGAATGGTGAAACCAAGTCCAGATTGTACTTCGAGTCCCAATAGTGGTTGGCTTCCAATGCCAAAAGAAGTAACAGGATTCAGTCAGGTTCACGTAAGCGGAACAGGCGGAGGACCAAAATATGGAAACATCCAAATTATGCCGTTTTCAGGAGCTTTGGATAAAATGGATCAGACTTCATTTAGAACCGAGGAAAATGTAAAACTGGGTTATTATGAAACGGTCTTTAAAGAAAATAATATTAAAACAGAGATTACGACAGGAGAGAAAGTATCTTTTTACCGTTTTACTTACCCTAAAAACAAATCAAGAGAATTAAAAATCGATCCAGGATTTTTTCTTGGAGAAGAAAAGATTCCAGAGGCGAGAGAAGCGCAGCAGTTTGTAGGTTCTCAGATTGAAATTGTCTCAGAAACAGAAGTGAGAGGCTACAGCAGAATCCGCGGAGGCTGGAACAATGGACGCGCTTATACAGTTTATTTCTGGGCAGTTTTTGACCAGCCGATAGCAAAATATGTCACTTATAAAGACGGAAAATTTTATAATGAAAAAGCCCAGTTTGATTCGGGAAAAAAGACTGCAGCTCTACTCTCTTTCGGAAATGGAAAAGAAGAACTGAAAGTCAAAATAGGAATTTCATTTTTAAGTGAATTAAAAGCAAAAAATAATATAGAAGAGGAAGTTCCGCATTGGAATTTCGATGAGGTTTTAAAGACTTTAGAAAACAAATGGGAAAACCTCCTAAGCAGAATCCAGCTTTCTAAAGATACATCAGAAGATTATAAGAAAATGTTCTATACAGGTTTGTATCACACCATGATTATGCCTGTGAACCGAACTGGTGAAAACCCATTATGGACAAATGACGAGCCGTATTATGATGATTTTTATACCATCTGGGATACTTTTAGAACGTCAAGTCCTCTAATCACTTTAATTGATTCTAAACGAAAAGTGGAAATAATTAATGCCATGCTAAATATTTACAAGCGTGAAGGTTATCTTCCTGAGGGTAGAAGTGGAAACGATAACGGAAGAACACAAGGAGGATCAAATTCTGAAGTTGTAATTGCAGATGCTTTTGTGAAAAATTTAAAAGGAATAGATTACGAATTGGCTTTGCAAGCTATGTTAAAAGATGCTGAAGTGCCACCAGGAGGAAATGAAGAAAGAGAAGGCAGAGGCGGACTTATAGATTACCTAAAATTAGGATACGTTCCGTATGGCACCGACCGCGCAGGAAATCGAACTATTGATTATGCCTATAACGATTATAATATTGCAATCGTGGCAAGAGGACTTGGCAAAACAGATCTTTATGAAAGATACATAAAACAAGCCGACAGCTGGCAAAATTTGTGGAGAGGAGACTACGAAAATAATGGTGCAAAAGGATTTATCATGCCGAAAGATAAAGATGGAAAATGGCTAGATGATGTTGTTTTCGGAGAGTCAAAAATCCAAAAGCCAACTTTCAAATATACACCTGTAATCATTGAGTCTCCTTGGTATGTATGCCATTGGTGCGTTTTCTTTTACGAAGGAAATTCATGGGAATATTCATTAAGCATTCCGCATGATGTGCCAGAATTGGTAAAAAAATCTGGAGGAGAAAAAGCCTTTGAGAGCAGATTGAATACTTTCTTTGATTCAGAACTGTATAATGTTGCCAACGAACCTTCATTTTTGACTCCGTGTTTATATCACTGGATTGGCAAGCCCTATTTAAGCAGCGATAGAATCAGAGCAATTATAAAAAGAAGTTTCAATACTTCACGAGAAGGTTTACCAGGAAATGATGATTCTGGTGCAATGTCTTCTTGGCTTGCTTTTCATATGATGGGATTATATCCAAATGCTGGGCAGCCTTATTATTTGATTAATACACCTTTCATAAAAGAAACAGTTGTAAAATTAGAAAACGGTAAAAGTTTTAAAATCACTACTAAAAAAATGAGTGATAAAAACATATATATAAAATCAGCGCTTTTGAATGGAAAACCGTATGATAAAGCGTGGATTATACATGATGATATCAATAATGGTGGAGAATTGATTTTCGAAATGGATTCTAAACCTTCAGCTTGGGGAACCGTGATTTTACCGCCAAAAAAATAAAAAGTATAAGCAAAATGAAAAATATGATTTTAATGTTTCTTTTCTGCATTGTTTATCAGAATGGAACAGCACAGAATTACGTACCAACAATTAAGAATAATACAGAACTTAATTATGTCTGCAAGCTTCACGGCCAGACTAGGACTTTGACTTTGACAGCTCAAACCGTTGGTGATGGACTAACTTTTAAACTGGAGACGAGAGGTGTAAAAAGTAGTATTGTAATGCTTCCAGAAGCGATAAAGAATGGGACAGAATTGAGTTTCAATCAAGGAGAATACGCTCCAGTCTTAAACTTAAAACCAAGTGAAACTTTTTTTATGATTTCTAGATCGGCTTATCAAGATTTATTAAAGAAAGGTTCGTTTGTTTATAATAATACGACTTACATTTTAGATAAAAGCGAAGATAAAAATAGTGTTTCAATTGACGGAAAAACGATGGAAACGTTACATGTGATTGCTCAGATTGATGAAACGGAAATGTGGATTATCAAAAATCCCGAGTTCCCTCTAATTTGTAAAATCATCAAGAATCCGTTAGGGATAAATCCGACCTTAGTAAAAGTAACAGATAGGTAATATGGATTTATCATAAACACATAGAAACATAGGTTTGTCTAAAAGAGAGTTTTTCAGAAAAACCAGTTTTTACACATAGCTATGTGCATTATCGCAAGTGAAACGCCATTTAAAAGCATTTAAATCTATGTTTCTAGGTGTTAAAGATAATTATAAGCAAAGTTTTTGCAGATAAAGAAAAGGAAGATATCAATTTAAAAAAAAATCACATTTTCAGTATAAAATGATAATTTCAGAACATTAGGCAAAATTCTTGGTAAATTGTTGAAAGTTGTTTTTAAATTTACAGGAATTACACTTAAACTTTATTTTTATCAATTATGAAATTATCTATCTTAACCTCTTTACTTTTTTGCTGCATTTGTTTCGGACAAAATAATACAGATACCAGTTTGTATATGAAGTCTGATAAAATTACTTATTTAACAGATATTGGCTCAGAATCAGGAGATTTATATAAAACAATCGGTCATCACGGTCCAGCAGTTGAAAACGAATGGATGGCATTGCGAATTTATTTCAGCGACAAAGTAGCAATTGACGTTTATTCTAAAGCGAAACCAGGTTTAGAATTGAGAAAAGCAAATTGGTACCCAACACCGCAACAACAAAAAGAAGGATGGGGAGCCGATTATTATAAAGTGGCGTCAACTGTAGGATTAGGCGGTGTTAAGCTTTGGGACGGAGATAAATTAGTTCCTTTAAATCCAGTGACAAATCGTTTAGCGCGCGTGGGCAAAACAGATACAACTTCTTGGATGGAAATGATTTCGAGAGGTGTTCCATATAAAGGAAAAAAAGTTGACATCTTAGTTCGTGTTACGGTATTTTCTGGAAAAAGAGAAGCAAAAGTAGAAGCGGTTTCCTTAACTGGAGAAAAAGTACAATTTGCAACTGGAATCAATTATTTTAAAGATTTTGGAACTAAAAAAGGGTCTAATTATATCGCAGTTTGGGGAAAACACCCAGAAGACGTAGCAGCAGAAATTGTAGAAATTGGTGCTGCAATTATGTACAATCCGAAAGATTATGAAAAAACGACAGACGACGGAACACAATATTTATTGATTTCAAAACCTGCAAAAACTTTAGAGACTTCAATTATATCTTCGAGTGCGAGAGAAACAGAATTAAACACTTTAGATAAATTGGAGGCATATATTAAAAAATAAACGCATACAAAATACATGTTTAGAATATCGGCTATATTAGTAATATTACTTTCTTTAAATTCCTGCAAATCACAGCAGACTTTAAAAAAAGAAGTTCAAATTGCTTTTATAGCCGATGCTCATTTACAGGATATTTACGCCAAATTTGAAGACAGCGACTATAAAGGCATTCAAAATCCTGTAACGGGTGAATATGCTAATATCAGAACTATGAATTCTCAGTTGCATTCTACACGAATTTTCAACGAAAACTATTTTGCTTTTTTAGAAGCCTTAAATGACATTGTAAAAAGAGGAATTAAACAAGTAGTGCTTCCAGGCGATTTTAGCGATGACGGACAGCCTGTCCACGTTCGCGGATTGAGAAAAATTCTTAATGAATATTCCCAGAAATATGGCATTTCGTTTTTTGTGACCACAGGAAATCATGATGTAGTAAAACCGTTTGCTCAAGATGCTGTCAAAACCGATTTTCTAGGGAAAAATGGAAAGGAACAGATTATCAGCAGTTCTCCAAATAATTTTAGCAAAAGCAAAAGTGAGCTCGAGCCCATTATAACAGCCGATATTAAAAATTGGGGTTACAAAGAAACAATTCAAGAAATGCGCGATTTTGGTTTCTTTCCAAAAAAGACCGATTTATATTGGGAAACACCATTTTCCGATTATACCTATGAACAATATAATTTCGAAAAAGCTCAAGACGAATCTGTTTTAGAAAAAAGAACGTACCTCATTAAAAACACCAATTTGTCTTTGCCGGATGCCAGTTATTTGGTCGAGCCAGTAAATGGAATTTGGCTTTTGGCTATTGATGGCAATGCGTATGTTCCGAATGAGAAATTATCGGGTCAGTCCAATAATCCAAATGATTTTTCAGGAGCTAATATAGGTTACAATAATGTTCTAATTTACAAAAGCCATTTAATTAATTGGGTAAAAAAAGTTGCCTCAGAAGCCAAACAAAGAGGAAAAATTCTGATTGCTTTCAGTCATTATCCACTGGTTGAATTTAATAATAATGCTTCATCAGAACTAGAACAGCTTTTTGGTGCTAATAAAATGCAGTTGTCAAGGGTTCCAAGTGAAGAAGTGGCGCAACAATTTGCAGATGCTGGAATTCAGGTTCATTTTGGCGGACACATGCACATTAACGATACAGGAATTAGAACGACAGCAAAAGGGAATACGCTTTTCAATATTCAGACACCATCGCTTGCGGCTTATATGCCAGCTTATAAAATCTTGACGATTCATTCGGATTCAGATCTTGAGGTCGAAACGATTGTCATCGGAAAAGTGGCTAAATTCAATAGTTTATTTCCTTTTTACGAACAAGAATATGCTCATTTAAAAGAAATTAATAGCAAAAACATTTGGGATAAAGATATTTTAAAAGCAAAGGATTATGCAGCATTTACAAACTGGCATTTAAAAGAATTAGTTCGATTGCGATTCTTGCCTGAAGATTTTCCGGCTGATTTCTTAAAGTCGATAGAAAAACTTTCAGGAAAAGATTTGCTAGAAATAGGCAAAGATACCAAAGAAATTACCAAGGATTTAAAGGAAAATTCCCTTGTATTTTCTGAATTTGAATCTTGGACAGGATTTGATATGATTTTCGATTTTTACAGATTAAAGAACGCTGATGAACTTGCTATTCCAGAAATTGGAAAGAAAAGATTAAAGGAATACGAGTTAGTATGCAGGCAGTTAAAAAAATCAAATGATGCAAAACTGATTTTATGGGCAGAAATATTTCTTAAAACCATGTTTGGTCAACCTTCAGATCATTTTAAAATTGACTTAAAAAATAGTAAAATTGATAATTTGTCTGTTAAATAATTCCGATATTTATTAATTCAAAAAGATTAAATTGCATTTATAATTTATTTTCATGAGACAAAAATTCTTTTTAGTATTCTTATTATCTGCCGTTTTTTATCATTCTTATTCACAGAGCATAAAATTCGCGCATTATAATGACAATAATGGATTGTCTCACAACTCAGTACGCCATATTGTACAAGATAAAAAAGGTTTCATGTGGTTTGGAACATTCTCAGGACTAAACCGTTTCGATGGTTATCAGTTTAAAAACTACATGAGTTCAACTCCTGGAAAAAATAAATTATACAATGATGATATCACAGCTTTAGAACTTGACGAAGCTTCTAATCATTTGTGGATTGGTACGCGAAAAGGATTGACGCTTTTTAAAATGGATACCCATGTTTTTACCACCTTTTTCCATAAAAAAGATGATCCAAACAGTTTGCCAGATGATGAAGTAAGATCGGTTTATGTAGATAAATTCAAAAGAGTTTGGGTTGGTACGAAGACAAAAGGAATGTATCTGTTCTTTTTGAATGAAAATCGATTTGAGAGAATTAAATTAAAAGGATTTGATTACGTTAAAGAAATTTTCGAAGATAAAAAAGGAAATGTCTGGATTGGAAGTTATGAAAATTCATCTGTTGCCAAAATTACAATGGATGCCAAAGGTGCTATTGTCAGAATTACCAATTACACGCTTTCTGTTCCTTATTCCAATATAAAAAATCCGTACATCAACTTTATTTATGAAGATGCAAAACAGGATATTTTTGTTGGAACTCGTGAGGGATTATACAAATTAGATAAGACTACAAATCAGTTTGTTAATTTATATATTGAAAACAAACAGGTTAGGGGTGCATTAGGACCTTATTTTTTATCTGTTGCTCGTGCTCCAGATGGTAAATATTGGGTAGGAACTTTAGGAGGATTGTTGGTTTGCGACCAGTTAGAAAACATTCAGAATGGAAATTACAAATGGTATTATTCTATTTTGTCTGATGATACTTCGCTTGTCGATAATTTAATTTCAGCTCTTTATTTTGATAAATCTGGCGTCTTATGGATTGGAACTGAAGACGGTTTGGACAAATATGATCCGTACGAAAATCAGTTTACATTAAACAAAGATATTTCGCGTTCTATTGGCAATCAGGCGCCAAGAATTAGAGGATTTGCAAAAACGTACGATCAGAAAATTATTGTCGCGACGTACCACAATGGACTTTTTATTTCGAATACAAAAAGCTCAACTCCTTTGCACAATACTGGAAAAGATATTGCTAGCATTTATTCAGATGATGGAAAGATTTTTTACTGTGGTCTTTGGGATGGAAATGTTTTGGTTTACAATTATGCTGCAAATTCCTCCAGAGAAATTAAAGTTGGTTTTGAAAAGTCGCCTGTTTTTGCTTTTAGCAAAATTGGTAACGACTTAATGATCGTAGGTTCATTTGGCGAAGGTGCCGTAGTTTTAAATACTAAAACACTTCAAGTGCAAACTTCTAACGAACTTTTGCCTGGTTTTCAGATTAATGCTATCGAGAGAGATGCCAAAAATAATGTTTGGTTTGCTACTGAAACAGGTGTTGTGAAATATAATATTAGTTCAGGAAAAATAGAAACCTATTCGTCGCTTTTCATAAAAGAAAAAGGAGTTCCGCACGACGAAAATGTAAGTGATGTTTTGGTAGATGTTAAAGGTAAAATTTGGGCTTCAACGCGTTTTGGATTGTGTTTGTACAATCCGAAGAAGAATGAATTTGAACCTGTAAAAAATCTAAAAGAGCTTTCTGGTAAATGGATTACCGATATTTTATCTGATGCAAGTGGAAATCTCTGGCTGAATATCAACAACAATAATATTGCTTTTGTCAAATCGAATTTAAAAGATATTAGCATTTATCATGTAAATAGTGGAAACCGATTGGATGTTTTTAGCGCTAGCGGCTTCTTTTATTTTAATAATTCTAATATTTTTCTAGGGGGAAAAAACGGAATTATTTCTTTTTCTCCACCCGCAATGAAAAGAAATAATTGGTCGCCATTACCAGTGATTTCAGAGTTTAAAATTCAGAACGAAGAAGTTTTTCCAGAAATGGAAATAAATGGAGAAATTCCGCTTTCAAAAGATCTCAATTACGGAAAAGAAATTGAATTAAGCCATAAAAATCGAAACTTTTCTCTTCAGTTTTCAGCTCCTTCTTTTGCAAACGAAAAATTAAATAAGTTTCAATACATGTTGGAAGGGTTTGATAAACATTGGATTACAGCCAATAGCACTTCAAGAATTGTGCAGTATACGAATCTTTATCCAGGCAATTATACTTTTAAAATCAGATCAAGCAACAGCGATGGATATTGGAGCAAAATAGTTTCTTATAAAATAAAAATCCTGCCTCCATTCTGGCTAACGCCGACTTCTTTTTTAATGTTTTTTGCCATTCTATTTGGTGTTTTCTATTTTGTTAGGAAAGAAATCAAAAATCGAATTCGCTTAAAGCAAGAACTGCTTACCGAAAAAGTAAACAGAGAGCATGATATCAAGCTGAATAATGAAAAACTGCGTTTCTTTACCAATATTTCTCATGAATTAAGAACGCCTTTGACCCTGATTTTAGGTCCTGCGAAACAATTGCTGGAAGAAAATAGCCATGCAACAGATTACGAAAAAAGCAGATACAATCTGATTTATCAGAACGCAAGCCGATTATTGAATTTGGTAAATCAAGTATTAGATTTTAGAAAAGCACAATCGGGCGAATTGAAATTGAAAGTTACGGAGACCAATATTTTGACGTACTCAAAAAATATTTTTGATTCGTTTAAAGAAATGGCTTATAACAAAAAGATTAAACTCAATTTTATCTCTGAAGATGATGAAATAAACGGTTGGATTGATAATGATAAGTACGATAAAATCTTGTACAATCTTTTATCTAATGCTTTAAAATTTACCAACAAAAACGGAAATGTCGATTTGTATATCAGATTAAAAGACACCGTTGAAGATATTTTGGTTATTGAAGTAACTGATGATGGAATTGGTATTCCGTTAAAAAGTCAGGAGAAGATTTTCAAGCGTTTTTATCAGGCTTCAAACAGTAAGGCCAATAATACAGGATCGGGTATTGGTTTATCTTTGGTGAAATCTTTGGTGGCGATTCACAAAGGAAATATTGCTGTAGAAAGCACTCAAGGAAAAGGAAGTACATTTAAAGTTGAACTTCCTATTGATCGTGCTTCTTACGTGCACAAGGAAGTGTTTGAATATGCTATTAAAAACGATAATCTAAGTATGCTTATTCCTGAAAAAGCGGCTAAGAAAATTATTCAAAATACCGATTTAAAAGAGAAAATTCTTGTAATTGAGGATAATAGCGAACTTAGAAAATATCTGGTTGATTATTTGTCGGATTATTATAAAGTGTACGATGCAGAAAACGGTGAGGAGGGTTTAAAAATCTGCCGACAAATTAAACCGATTGTATGTGTTACTGATGTCATGATGCCAATTATGGACGGGTTGGAATTTTGTCGACAGCTTAAAAATGACGAGTTCATTAGCCACATTCCAGTGGTTATGCTTACGGCACTTTCAGAAAATATGGATAAAGTGAAAGGCTACGACACAGGAGCTGATGCTTATTTAGTAAAACCTTTTGAGCCATTGTTGCTTAAAACGGTGATTGAAAACATGATCAAATCAAGATTGGAACTTAAGCAAAAATTCTCTGGAGAAGTTGAAAGCAAAGTAAGTATGCTTACGCATTCTCCTATTGACGAAGAATTTATGGAAAAAGTAACCAATTTGATCAACGATAATTTAAGCGAATTAGATCTTTCTACCGAATTTCTTTGCGATAAGCTTGGAGTGAGCTCTTCTAAACTCTACAGAAAGATTAAGGAATTAACAGATTTAGCTCCAAACGAATTTATTAGAACGATTCGTCTTAAAAAGTCTGCGGAATTGCTTAAAAGTAAAAAATACAATGTTTCTGAAGTAACCAATTTAGTTGGGTTTAATGATCCATTGTATTTTAGCAGGTGCTTCAAAAAACAATTTGGTTTCCCACCTAGTAAACTGATTAATTAGTTTTTTTTTGCCACGACTCGAGCGATAGCGAACTGGCGAAGCAATTACATTAATTTTCACGAATTTATATGAGATTAATCTTTGTCAAAGTTTAAAACTTTGACAAAGATTTTTTTAGATTATCAAAAACATAACCCGTGGTTTCAACCACGGGGACACAATGCATATCGACAATATAATTTTCCTCACAACGTTTCCCGTGGTTGAAACTACGGGCTATATTTGAAATACAAATCTTCAATCTTGTCATCCTTGTAAAAGTTACTTATTTCGGTAACGGATTTATCATTTCAATTGGCTTTTTTCCATCAATTCCCTGATGTGGTCTT
>NZ_JBYUVT010000020.1:0-88523 GCF_058135255.1 Flavobacterium sp. LK-23 | reverse complement strand
TGAACTTTCCGTGTTTTGCGGGGTGCAAATGTAGAAAGCATTTTCAAATCTCGCAAGCTTTTTCGAATCTTTTTTTTTGAAAATTTCTTTCCGTCTAATTCTCCTTTCCTGCCAGTATTCCGATGAACGCCTTCGCTGTTGCGGGTGCAAAAGTAGAACCTTTATTTACATTTCCAAGCCTTTTTTTTACATTTTTCCCATCTTTTTTTGCTTTATTTCTTAACTCACTCATAACAGCATATTTACATTTTAAACTTTTTTGAACACTTGTGAGGTTTTTCTTCGTTTTGCTTTTCTTTGGGGTATTCCGCCACAAAGGCGCTAGGGCTCAAAGCTGGATTTTATTTAATCTCGCAAAGGCACAGAGGCACAAAGTTTCTTTTTGGTGCTGTTTTTTCTTCTGGGACCGTCCATTCTTCCCTGTTTTTTTTCTTCTGGAAACCTGTGCCCTAGCCCCGATAGAAGTGGAAATCCTTTTGTGCCGGGGTTCGGCACAAAAGATTGGAGCGGATAGCGGGATTAAGCTCCTTATTATATATTGTATAAAAGGCTTCGACTTCGCTCAGCCAGACAATCTAAGTTTTCTACTTATATATATGTACAAAAACAAACCCGACAGATTTTAAAAAACTGTCGGGTTTATATACCTTATATATATATGTATACTTATTTCTTATTTAGATCTTTTGCTTTTTGCTGCCACTTTTCCGCTAGATCTTCATAATTCAGAGGATTGGCTGGTTTTTGATTTGACAATCGACCAGATTCAAATGCTCTGACCAAAATGGTTTCTATCAAATAGTCTTCATTGACATCATAGGGTTTGTATTCTTCTTTTAAACTAATATCAAACAAATTGGCTGTTGTATTCGAAACGAAGGCTTTGAATCCGCTTTTTAGTGTTTTTATGAGTTCGTACGTTGTAATTCCTGTTTGGCGGTGGACTAGCTTTACTAAAATCTGTCCTTGTTTTCTAGAAAGTTTTTTAAGTCTTTCTTCGAATTCATTATTTAGATAATCTTCTACAATTTTGAAATACTTCTTTTTTTCACGGTTGGTTTTCAAACGCGCCATTCCGTTATTCAGTGCCGTTAATCGTTCTGCAGCCAATTTTGCATACGGATAAACTTTATAAACTCTATTTTGAAGAATTTGAAATTGTTTCATTTCTTCTGGACTCATCTTCTGCCCTTTTGAAATAATTATTTCTGGCAATTGAATGGTGTCGCCTAAAATAGAATCTTTCTCTGTTAATATATATCCCATTTGTTCGTTCTCTTTGGGAGTAACTTGGGCTTTAGAAGAAAAACAAACTAAGAGTATAAATAAAATGGTGGTTAATCTCATTGAATCATAATTTAAGTGTAAAATTATATATTTATACACAACTCTAATACCAAATTTATATTTTAGCAGAAAAATATTTTTATGAGCACAAATTCTATCTTAAATGATACTTCTATAGCATTCTTAGAAAGCTACCTTAATAACGCTTCTCCTACCGGTTACGAAAGTGAAGGCCAAAAACTTTGGATGGAGTACTTGAAACCATATGTTGACACTTTTATAACTGATACTTACGGAACTGCTGTGGGAGTAATCAATCCTGACGCTCCGTATAAAGTTGTTATTGAGGGACATGCTGATGAAATTTCGTGGTATGTGAATTATATTACGGAAGATGGTTTAATATATGTTATTAGAAATGGTGGTTCTGATCATCAAATTGCTCCTTCTAAAAGAGTCAACATTCATACTAAAAATGGAATTGTTAAAGGCGTTTTTGGATGGCCTGCAATTCATACTCGTTTACGCGACAAGGAAGAGATTCCTAAACTAAGTAATATTTTTATTGATTTAGGTTGCGAAAACAAAGAGCAAGTTGAAGCTTTAGGCGTTCATGTTGGATGTGTTATTACTTATCCGGATGAATTTATGATTTTGAACGAAAACAAATTTGTCTGCCGTGCGATCGACAATAGAATGGGCGGTTTTATGATTGCTGAAGTTGCTCGTTTATTAAAAGAAAACAATAAAACCCTTCCTTTTGGTTTATATATTGTAAATTCTGTTCAGGAGGAAATTGGTCTTCGCGGTGCCGAAATGATCGCACATAGAATAAAACCAAATGTTGCGATTGTAACCGATGTTTGCCATGACACCACTACTCCAATGATTGATAAAAAAGTGGAAGGCGACCTTAAAATGGGGAAAGGTCCTGTTATTGGGTACTCTCCTGCTATTCAGAATAAACTTCGCGATTTGATTGTAGATACTGCCGAAGAAAACAAAATTCCTTTTCAGAGACATGCTACTTCTCGTGCTACAGGGACAGATACTGATGCTTTTGCTTATAGCAATGGAGGTGTTCCTTCTGCATTGATTTCGCTTCCATTGCGTTACATGCATACAACTGTAGAAATGGTTCATAGAGAGGATGTTGAAAATGTTATTCAATTGATTTATGAGTCATTACAGAAGATTGAGAACAATGAGACGTTCTCTTATTTCAATTAAAACAATACCTTATATTAAATTCGGCTGTTTCTCAAAATGGCCGAATTTATAAATTTCCTTCAAGAATGAAAATACTACTACTCGAAGACGATTTTACTTTGTCTAAAGAAATCTCAGCATTCTTTACCTCTAAGAAGTTCGAGTGTGTTCCTTATTATGATGGTTCGTTATTGCTGAAGAAATATTTTCCTTACGAATACGATTTGATTATTCTTGACATCAATGTTCCTGGATTAAACGGAATAGAAGTTTGCAAAGGCATTCGCAAAATTGATAATAAAACGCCAATAATCATGCTGACCGCTTTTAGTGAAATCGAAGATAAACTATCTTCTTTTGATAATGGTGCAGATGATTATTTGGTTAAACCATTTCATTTTGAAGAATTATACGCTAGAGTACAATCTCTTTTAAGACGAAAGGAAGTTCCACAACAGATAGAAAGCAAAATTGTAGTCAAAGATTTAGAAATTTTTGAAGAAGATATGAAGGTCTTTAGATCTAATGAAGAAATTAAACTTACTCCGAAAGAATTTAAGTTGATTTTAATTTTGGCTCATGCCAAAGGAAAAGTGCTTTCGAAACAATTTATTGCTGAAAAACTTTGGGACTACCATATTGAAACCAATCAAAATACAATTGAAGTTTACATTAACTTTTTGAGAAAGAAAATAGACAAGGATCACGAAATAAAACTTATCCGTACTAAGGTTGGCTACGGCTATTATCTAAGCGATCAGGAATGACATTAAAAAATAGAATATCACTTTTAGTAAGTTTACTGTTTACCATCCTTTTCGGGCTGGCATCTACAGTGATATTCATTTTGTATTCTAATTATAGAAAAGAAGAGTTCCGTGATCGATTAGAAATTAAAGCTTTATCGAACATCAAATTATTGGTGAATGTCAAACAGATTGATAACCAGCTTTTAAAAATAATAGATCAAAATTCTATTAACAAACTATATGACGAGAAAACCTTAGTTTTCGATTCTAATTATAAGCTAATCTATAGCAGTATTGACGATGCCAAAATTAATTGGTCGGTTGAAGACTTGAAATATTTAAAAAAGAATAAAACTTTTTTTAAGCAACAAGGAGATTATGAAGTCTATGGCGTTTTTTATGATACAAACGACAAGGACTTTTATGCTTTGATATCAGCAACTGATGATTATGGCAAAAAGAAATTACTTTTTTTAAGATACACATTAGTTGTTTCGTATATTTTCTTTACTACGATCTGCTGGCTATTAACCTCTTTTATGGTTAGAAAAGCGATGAATCCGCTTCTTGCTTTTCATCAAAAAATAAAAAACATAAACGAAAATAATCTCGATACCAGAATTGCATCCAACAGCACCAGAAATGAAGTCGATCTGCTTGCCGATGAGTTTAATTTTATGATGGATCGAATTGAAGTTTCGTATCAAAAACAGAAGGAATTTACTGCTCATGCCTCACATGAATTAAGAACACCGCTTTCTAGAATGACTTCTCAGATTGAAAACGCTATTGCTGATCCAGATCTAAAACCGAAGAATAATTCTTTCCTTAAAAATATATTGGCTGATGTTAATCATTTGGGCGAACTAATTAATTCGCTGCTTATTCTTTCAAAAATCGACAATAGGAACACAGAAAACATAGAAGTTCAACGTCTAGATGAAATTTTATTTTCTTCAATAGAAAAAATCAACAAAACATTTCCCGATTTTGTTATTCTTTTTGAAATGGAAGAAAGTGACGATCTGGATACTGCTTTGGAAATAAAAGGAAATAGAAATCTTTTGGAAATTGCTTTAACTAATATCTTAAAAAATGCCTACATCTATTCGGACAATAAACAGGCAAAAGTAAAAATAAGCACTGACCATTACCATCTTATCATTTCCGTTTCGAATACTGGAGACACTTTAAACGAAGAAGAACAAAAAAATCTTTTTGAGCCTTTTATGCGCGGACAAAATTCAAAAAGAACTTCTGGCTTTGGGCTTGGTTTAAGAATTGTTCATCGCATTCTGACGGTTCACAAAGCTAACATAACCTACTCAGCACCAAATATTAACACGAATTTATTTCAATTATTTTTCGAATTGTAAACTTTTTTAAGCTATTTTTAAGGTAGATTTTAAGCTCCCCTAAAGCCTGTTGATAGCATATTTGTATAACTCAAAATCAATACAATGAAAAAGTTATTCGCATTGCTGTTATTTGCAGTTTTGAATCAGACTGCAATAGCGCAAAAAACAGTCACTCTTCAGGACTGTGAAAGCCAATTTTTAAAAAAGAATTTATTCTTGCTGGCATCGCAATACAACATCGATGCTTCAAAGGCTCTAACCATTCAGGCGCGCATTTGGGAAAACCCTGTAATAACAGCCGAACTGAATGCGTACAACCCCGAAAGAGATAAGTTTTTTGACATAGGCAAAGAGGGGCAAAAAGTATTTGGCATTGAACAACTTATTTATCTTGGCGGTAAAAAGCGCAATGAAATCAAACTTGCGCAAACCAATGCGCAATTGGCCGAACTTTCATTCAATGATTTATTGCGTACTTTAAAACTACAACTTCGCAAAAGCTTTTACACCGTTTATTACAATACCAAAAACCTTGAAAATACTGATAAACAGTTAGCTCATATCGAAAATTTGATCAATTCTTATTCCGTTCAAGCTCAAAAAGGAAATATTCCTTTAAAGGATGTTGTTCGTTTGCAATCGTTGTATCTCAACTTTAAAAACGAACGTTTGGAAGTAATTAACAACAATATAGAAGAACAAGCTAATTTGAAATTGCTGTTGAATGAAACTGAAAATGTAATTCCTTCTGTTAGCAAAGAGGATTCGAATAAATATTTAAAAGTTATTGCTTTTGACCTTAAAAGCTTTGAAGAACAAGCTATTGCAAATCGACCTGATTATTTAGCAAAACAGAAAGAGATTGAAGCCAATGAATTGAATGTAAAATGGCAGAAATCACTTGCGATTCCAGATCTTACTTTAGGAGCCAATTATGATCAGCGAAGTGGAGCTTTCAACAACGAAGCCAATGTTAGTGTTGGGATTCCGTTGCCGTTATGGAATAAGAACAAAGGAAACATTAAGTATGCCCAAACTATTTTAGAACAATCTAAGGTTGAAAAACAGAATTTTGAACTGCAACTTCAAACTGAAATTACTTCGGCTTGGACAAAATGGGATGAATCGAGACAAAACTACAGTGTGATTAAGCCAACGGTAAACTCAGACTTTGAAGCCGTTTACAATGGAATGCTAACCAATTTTCAGAAACGAAATGTAAGCCTTTTAGAATTTACCGATTTTATGGAAAGCTACAATCAGGCAATAATTCAATTAAACGAATTAAAGAAAAAAGTAGTAATAGCCGGCGAAGAATTAAATAGTACCATTAACAAAGATTTATTTTAAAACAGCAAAGAAATGAAACATACATTATTCATAGGAATCGCAATTGCAAGTCTATCCCTAACAGGCTGCAAAAAACAAGTAGAGAATCCTGAAACAAATACGTCTTTTGTTTTAAGTAATACTATGCTAAAAAGCACTACAACAGCCGAAGCTAAAACTCAGCCGTTAAAAAACGAACTTAGTTTTTACGGAAAAATTACTGCTGACAACAATAAAATGATTGATGTTTACCCACTAGTTGGCGGAAATGTTATGAAGGTAAATGTGGAACTTGGGGATTATGTAAAAAAAGGACAAGTTCTGGCAACGATAAAAAGTACCGATGTCGCCGATTTTGAAAAACAAGCTATAGATGCTAAAAGTGATTTGCTTGTTGCTAAAAACAACTTGAAGGTTGCACAAGAATTATTTGACGGAAAATTAAATTCTGAAAGCGATGTTCTCCAAGCGAAATCGGAAGTAAATAAAGCGCAGTCGCAATTAAGCAAGATTCAAGAAACGTATAAAATTTACAATATCAAAGCGGGATCTATTTACGAAGTAACAGCACCTATAAGCGGTTTTATAATTCAAAAAAGCATTAATCAAGATATGCTTTTGCGTAACGACCGTTCTGAAAACATATTTGATATTGCAGAAATTAGTGAAGTATGGGCAATGGCCAATATTAATGAAATAGACATTAATAAAGTAAAGTTAGGAACTTCTGCTGCGGTAACTACTTTAAGCTACCCAGATAGAATATTTCAAGGAAAAGTAGACAAAATCTACAATGTAATTGATCCAGAAACTAAAGCAATGCAGGCTAGAATCAAACTGAGCAATCCAGATTATATGCTTAAGCCAGATATGAATGCTAATATTAAATTGTCTTTCAATGAAAATCAATCTATGATAGCCGTGCCGAGTAAAGCAATTGTTTTTGATAAAAGTAAAAACTTTGTTGTGGTATTTAAAGACCGTAATAATATAGAAACAAGACAAGTAGAAGTTTACAGAGTTGTTGGTGATACTACTTACATTTCAAGCGGATTAAAGGAGAATGAAAAAGTAATCACAAACAATCAGCTATTTATTTATGGTGCTTTAAACAACTAAGAACATGAACAAATTCATAAAAAACATTATTGCTTTCTCTTTAAAGAATAAAGCATTCACCTTCTTTTGGGTAGGATTATTGGCTGTTGCTGGATTTATTTCATTCAAAAATATGCCTATCGATGCTTTCCCAGATGTTACCAATACACAGATTATCATCATCACGCAATGGAACGGAAAAAGTGCTGAAGAGGTAGAGCGTTTTGTAACCTCTCCAATTGAAATTGCGATGAACTCTGTTCAAAAGAAAACAAGTGTTCGAAGCATTACCATGTTCGGTTTATCGGTTATCAAAATCATTTTTGATGATGGCGTTGATGATACTTTTGCTCGTTTTCAAGTAAACAATTTATTGAAGAATGTTTCACTTCCCGATGATGTAGAACCAGATGTTCAGCCACCTTACGGGCCAACAGGCGAGATTTTTAGGTATATTGTAAAAAGTGACAGCAGAGACAGTAGAGAATTATTGACGTATCAAAACTGGGTTATCGACAAACAATTGCGCTCGCTTCCAGGTGTTGCAGATTTAAATGTTTTTGGAGGTCAGACTAAAACGTATGAAATTGGAGTTGATCCTATAAAATTAGCCAAATACAATATTACGCCTTTGCAAGTTTACAATGCCGTAAATGCTGGAAACATAAATGTTGGTGGTGATGTTATTGAAAAAAACGGACAAGCTTTTGTGGTTCGTGGTGTTGGTTTGTTAAAATCAAAGGCAGATATTGGAAATATTATTGTTGATGATGCTGCTGGAAATCCAATTTTGGTTAAAAATCTAGCCGAAGTTTACGAAAGTTCAATGCCAAGAGTTGGTCAGACCGGTCTTGGAGATAATGACGATGCCGTTGAAGGAATTGTAGTAATGAGAAAAGGTGAAAACCCTCAAGAAACACTTGCCCTTATAAAAGCAAAAATCAAAGATCTCAATGATAATGTCTTGCCAAAAGATATTAAAATTGAAACTTTCTACGATCGTGATAATTTGATGAATTTTACGACCGAAACCGTAATGCACAACTTATTTGAAGGTATTATTCTGGTTACTGTCGTGGTATTCTTATTTATGGCAGACTGGAGAACTACTTTTACAGTTTCGATCGTAATTCCGCTTTCTTTATTATTTGCTTTTTTATGTCTTAAAATGATGGGAATGAGCGCCAACTTATTAAGTTTAGGTGCTGTCGATTTCGGGATTATCATTGATGGAGCCGTTGTAATGGTCGAAGGCTTGTTTGTAGTTTTAGATCATCGAGCGCATCAATTGGGCATGGAGAAATTTAATAAAATTGCCAAAGGAAGCTTGATCAAAAGAACAGGAACTGAAATGGGTAAAGCTATTTTCTTTTCAAAGTTAATCATTATCACGGCTTTGCTGCCTATATTCTCGTTCCAAAAAGTAGAAGGAAAAATGTTCTCTCCCCTAGCCTTTACATTAGGTTTTGCATTGTTGGGAGCGCTTATATTTACATTAACTCTAGTACCCGTTCTTTCGCATATTTTATTGAATAAAAATGTAAAAGAAAAACACAATCCGTTTGTTAATTTTTGGGATCGAATTGTTTCTAAAGGTTTTGCATGGACATTCAAACATAAAGTACAAACTCTAATTGCTTCTACGGCGCTACTGGTTGGTGTTTTCTTTTCTGCAGGTTTCTTAGGAACAGAATTTTTACCTCAATTAAATGAGGGCGCATTATGGGTTACTGCCGAATTACCAATGAGCACTTCTCTTCCCGAAAGTGTTAAAACAGCGGCAATAATTAGAAAAGACTTAGAAAGTTTTCCAGAGGTAAAAAAGGTATTATCGCAAACTGGACGAAGCAATGACGGAACCGATCCAAATGGTTTTGGGTTTATCCAGCTACAAGTAGACTTAATTCCGCAAAAAGAATGGAAACGTAAAATTTCTATGGATGAATTGATTAATGAAATGGATGAAAAACTAAAAGTTCACCAAGGGATAACCTATAATTACTCGCAACCAGTAATTGATAACGTTGCCGAATCGGTAGCGGGATTTAAAGCATCAAATGCGGTTAAGATTTATGGCGATGATTTGAATAAATTGGATCAGCTCGCAAATGAAGTTTTGGCACAGATTAAAAATATTCCAGGTATTAAAGACGCAGGTATTTTAAGAAATGTTGGTCAGCCAGAAATAAGCGTTATTCTTGATAGAGAAAAAATGGCTGCTTACGGAGTAACTTTAAGTGATGCTCAAGCCGTTTTAGAATTAGCTTTTGGAGGAAAAACAGCAACTGAAAAATACGAGGATGAGAAAAAATTTGATGTTCGTGTTCGTTTTTCAAAAGAATATAGAAAAGACGAAAAAGATTTAGAAGAAATTAAAGTTCCAACCATCAGCGGAATCAAAATTCCTTTAAAAGAAATTTGCGACATCAAAACCATTACAGGTCCTGCGTTTATTTACAGAGATAATACCAAGCGTTTTATAGGAGTTAAATTTTCTGTTCGTGATAGAGATTTAGGAAGTACCATTGCTGAAGCACAATCAAAAGTAAATAAATTGAAACTTCCTGCAGGTTACACAACAGGCTGGACAGGAGAATTTGAAAATCAAGTTCGTGCTAGCGCTCGCTTAGCACAAGTTGTACCGATAAGCTTAATTGGAATTTTTGTTCTTTTATTTATTTTGTTTGGAAACTTTAAGGATTCTCTTCTTGTTCTTGCCAACGTTCCATTTGCCATTATTGGCGGAATCATTGCACTTCATATTACAGGAATGAATTTCGGAATTTCTGCTGGAGTTGGATTTATTGCTCTTTTAGGAATTTGTATTCAAAATGGAGTTATTCTGATTTCTAAATTTCACCACAATCTCAAAGCAAAATTCTCTCTAGAAGAATCTATTTTTAGAGGGGTAAAAGCTAGAACAAGAGCTGTAGTTATGACTGCCTTAATGGCTTCTATAGGTCTTATGCCTGCTGCAATTTCTACGGGAATTGGTTCAGAATCTCAAAAACCACTTGCTATTGTCATTATCGGTGGTTTAATGACCGCTACAGTCTTAACTTTATTAGTATTCCCAATTTTATTCTGGGTATTCAATAGAAAAAAAGATGTGCCAATAGAATAAGCAATCAAAATATTTAGTTTTAAATCAATTTGTTGGGATTTAAAAAAGAAGAAGCATCATTTTTATAATGATGCTTTTTTATTTTAGAGTTCATTCTAAAACAAAAAAAAGACCTTCTGCTCACAAAGGTCTTTTTTTCTACTAACTCAAAACTTTTTATACTGTTATTTCAAATCTTTCAAAATCGCAATAGATTCTGAAGCATTTGATAATTCTGCATATTTCAATGCAGTAAAACCATTTTCATTTTTTGCACTAGCTTTTGCGCCATTTGCCAATAAAACTTTAATGATTTCAAATTTGTTATAACGTGCAGCTGTCATTAATGGAGTAAGATCTTCTGAGATTAAATTTACATCTGCTCCGTACTCAATAAATTTCTTAACTGTTTCAATATCTCCTTTGCTAATAGCAACATTTAAAGGGTTTGCTGTATAACCTGTACGTTCAATTGGATTTTTAACAGTTGAAACTCCGTTTGAAGCCATTGCTACATTTCCAAATGCTACTAAGGCTAGTCCTAAATAAATAACTGATTTTTTCATAATGATTGATTGTTTATTAATTGATTATTGATGATTTTTAATTTCTGATGTAAAAGTAATTCATTTCATCGTATTATGTATTACAAAGTACCATGTTTTAACCAATTCTTAACAGTTACTTAATAATACGATAATTAAAGAACCCAAACGTTACCAAATTAATGGTTTTACTATAATAGACTACATAAAAAAGAAAATGTTACAATAAATCTTATTTATTTTTAATCTTTTTTGCAACCACCCTCATTTCAAACTTTCAAATAATTTTTTAAATTTACTATAGGATTAAAAATCAAAAAGATAGCTTTTCAATCTAATGCCCTATAGTTCTTTACTTAGTCAAAAAAAATCTATCCAAAAACCACTAACCTTAAAAACAAAAAAACATGATTTTCATTAAAAGATTACTAGTTATTTTAATTTTATTTATTTCGATTGTTTTAATTGCAGCCTACTTTATGCCGAAGGAATATTCGGTTGAAAGAGAAATTACGATCAACAAACCTGCTGATAGCATTTTTAAATATGTCAGATCATTAAAGAACCAAAATGAGTTTAGTGTTTGGGCCAATAGGGATCCAAAAATAAGGATTACTTATAAAGGTACCGATGGCGCAGTAGGCACTGTATCTTCTTGGGAAAGCAATGTAAAAGAAGTTGGAGTTGGCGAACAAGAGATCACGAAAATAACAGAAAATAGACGCGTTGATTTTGCTCTTCGTTTTAAAAAACCTATGGAAGATACTGCAGTTGGATTTATGTCTACCGAACCTGTTTCGGAAAATCAGACAAAAGTAAAATGGGGAATCAGCGGTGTAATTCCTTATCCAACAAATATTATGCTTCCGATGCTAAAAATGGACCAAATGATTGGAAACGATCTGCAAAAAGGCCTAGAAAATTTAAAAGAGAAAATGGAATAACATTTTATATTTCTAAAATAAAAAAGTGCAATTCCGTTTTTTTGAATTGCACTTTTCTTTTTCTATTTACTATTTATTCTTACGATTCTCTTTTAGCGTCTTCAAAATAGTAATCGAATCTGCTGATTTTGCGTACTCTGCATAATGCAAAGCGGTTAAACCGTGTGAATTTTCGATTGAAGAATCTGCTCCATTCGCAAGCAACAACTTAATAATGTCACAATGGTTAAATCTTGAAGCAACCATTAGTGGTGTCATATTATTTTCCATTTTATTTACATTGGTGCCATACAAAACGAATTTCTTAACGGCCTCAATATCGCCTTTGCTAATGGCGAGATGCAACGGAGATTTTCCATAAACTGAAAATTCTACTTGATTTTTAGCTGCAAATGCCGAATTTGATGCAATTGAAACATTTCCAAAAAGGAAAAATAATCCTAAAATAACTACTGATTTTTTCATGATGATTGTTTATTAAATGATTGATGATGATGATTTACTAGTTAGACGACTTAAAACTCGAGAAGGTTGCATGATTACTTCAAAAAAATAAAAAAACGCAATTTAGTTTGACCTAAATTGCGTTCTTAATTTGTAGAAGAATACACTATATCTTAAATTTTTTGCTGTAAATATTCTTCAAATCCTTTTCAAATAAAGTAAAAGGATCATTATAGAATTTTATAAAGTCTTTTTCGCTTACTTGTCCTGGAAAAGGCGCGTAATAATGCGTTGGACTTGTAACATCGTTTCTCCAAACTAAAACATAAGCTAATTGCAGATTTTGGGATTTTAAAGTTTTAAGTAAAACTTCTGTCCACCACTTTTCATTAGGAATTGACTCCAGTCCAGTTTCTGTAAATGCAGCTAATTTTTTCTTTTTTATAGCCAAATCAGAAAATATTTTAAGTTTTTTTAGCCCAGCATCTAGATCGTATTTACCATCTCTTCCAAAATCTCCATAATCATCCATACCAAGCATATCAACAAATTCATCACCTGGATAACGTTCTAAATATTCTGCTTCAGAATTAAATTTATTATCAGGAGAAAAAGCATAAATAAAATTATGAACCCCTAAAGTATCTTTTAAATAAGAAACCGTAAACTGCCAAACCGCAATAAAATCTTCTCGAGAAGTATGCGTTCTCCCCCACCAAAACCAATCGCCATCAAATTCATGAAAGGGCCTGAAAATCATCGGGGAAAGTTTTCCATCTTTTGCTTTAACAGAATGCGCAAAATCGGCAATAGTTTTTAAAATCTCTTTGTATTCCTCGTGATGAGAACCTCCGGGCTTTATCAAAGACATGGAAGCAGCTGAAATTCCGTCTTTCCAATAAAATCCTCCTTCAGAAGCTGGATTATTAAAATGCCAAGAAATAGTTGTAATTCCGCCTCTTTCATAAGTATCGATTACATTTTTTCGCAATAAATCTTTAGCCTTTTCAATTTGGTCTTTGGAACGACCAGAAAAATCACTAAAATCAATCCCAACAATGGCAGGATGCGAACCCGTAACCGATTTTACATCCGATCGATTAGGCTCATTACTCCATCCGTGCCCGTATTCAAGCGCATGCTGATGCCCGAAAAGAATATGCTTTTTGGAAATAGTTTTAAGATTCTGATATAAGTTTTTAGTTTCCTTTGTCGCATTTTTATCAATCTGCGCAAAAAGAAAATGCCCTGCTGTAAAACATACAAATAGCAGGGCATTTTTTTGGGTTATAAATTTCATGGTTTAAATCGTTAGTTTAAACCCGAAATTACTATTTTGAAGAAAGGTAATCTAATACGTTTTTTTCAATACGTTGATCAATATTGTCAATATCAGCTTTTACAAATTTTTCTCCTAAAATATTCTCAAATAATTCGATGTATCTTTCAGAAACAGACTCGATATATTCGTCTGTCATATTTGGAATTTGCTGTCCTTCCTGGCCTTGAAAACCATTTTCGATCAACCAACGGCGAACAAATTCTTTAGATAATTGTTTCTGCTCCTCTCCATTAGCCTGTCTTTCAGCATATCCGTCAGCGTAGAAATAACGAGAAGAATCTGGAGTATGAATTTCGTCAATTAAAACAATAACACCGTCTCTTGTTTTTCCGAACTCATATTTGGTATCCACTAAAATCAATCCGCGTTTTGCTGCGATTTCAGTTCCTCTTTGAAATAAAGCGCGAGTATATTTTTCTAAAACTAAATAATCTTCTTCAGAAACAATTCCTTTCGCTAAAATATCTTCACGAGAAATATCTTCGTCATGAGAACCATTATCTGCTTTTGTAGTTGGTGTAATAATTGGTTCTGGGAATTTATCGTTTTCTTTTAAGCCTTCAGCCATAGTAACACCGCAGATTTGTTTTCTGCCTGCAGCATATTCACGAGCTGCATGACCAGATAAATAGCCACGAATTACCATTTCAACTTTAAAAGGCTCACATAAATGTCCAACAGCAACGTTTGGATCTGGAGTTGCAATCAGCCAGTTTGGAACGATATCTTGCGTCAATTCCATAAATTTTGTTGCAATCTGATTTAGGATTTGTCCTTTGTACGGAATTCCTTTTGGCAAAACTACATCAAAAGCCGAAAGTCTATCTGTTGCCACCATTACTAAAAGTTCATCATTAATATTATAAACTTCTCTAACTTTTCCGCGGTAAACTGATTTCTGATTCGGGAAATTAAAATCTGTAGTTGTGATTGTGTTACTCATTATCCTTTTGGTTGTGTTGTTTTTAATGAATGCAAATTTAAAACTATTTGACAGAGCAAACAAAGAAAATATTACTTCAATTTTAACTGATCTATTTAAAGCTTAAAATTCCTTTACCAAAAGATTTTATTGACTCGTCTAAACTAGAAATTGTCGTTTGTGGCAACTTTTTAAAATCTCCTGATTGTACAATTAAAATTTGCCCTTCGTTATGCGTTGGTGCATTGGGCAAAAAAATTACGGCATTTCCCATTTCATCTTCCTCAATTAAATGGGCCGGTTGCCAAAAATTTCCATTTTTAAACAAAACTGGCAAGTCTGTAACTGGTTTTGGTTTACTATTTCGCTTTAATAACTTTTCTTCTGCTTCTTTTTTATTCTTTTCGTAACCTGGTAAAAAGATCATTAATTTCTCGTCTACCCACTTTGTAAATCTTTTTAAGAGAGATAATCGCATTAGAAAACCGCTGAAATAAATTAGTGCCAACAGAATAATTCCGCCAGCAATATCAGTTGCATATTTCCCTAATACCAGATCTAAACGAAGAAAGTGCGCAAATTTTTCTCCATAATTCTGAAAGAACTTCCAAACTTTTTCTAACAAAATAAAAAAAACTAAAAGCGGTAATAAAACCAATGCTCCCGAAATACAATTTCGTTCAACTTGAAGTAAAAATCTTTTCATTGTTAAAACAAATTAAGGTTAAAAAAATAAGAGCTAACTCTTTGCGAATTAGCTCTTATAAAAATAACTTATTATTTAATATTCAGCAACAAAGTGAACACAAAACATTCTGAATTAAGTTGTTGCAAACTCTTTATCTAAAATTTTAGATGCAATATATCTTGCAACTCCGTCTTCTGCATTGGTTTGAATTACTTCTAAATTAGGCAAAGCATCTTTTAAAATTGAAGGAGCATTTCCCATAATCAATCCTTTTCCAGTTGCTGACAACATTTGCAAATCGTTAAAACCATCGCCAAACGAAACCGCTTGTTCCATCATAAATCCTTCTTTTTCTAACACTTTTGCAATGGCAACCGCTTTATCTACCGATTTGTCCATAAATTCTAGACAAGTTGGCAAACTAAAAGCATGATGCAAATGCTCTGAAGAGTTAGCTAAAACAGCATCTCTCACTTTTACCAACTTCTCGTGACTATCGCATGAAAAGAAGATTTTAATTGCTTTGAAATCCTCTATCGTTTTGTAATCTACTAATTCTGGACGGTATTTTAATTCGGCTTGAAAAGAATTCAATCTTTCATTCCATTTATTGGTCTGCCACACGTTTTCCTTAAATAACACAACCGTAACATCTGGATCGATTTCGATATTTAATGCCGCTTTAACCACATCGCTGTCCAAATTAAAAGCGAAAAGTTCTTCTTTATCTGGCGAATGAATTCTTCCTCCGTTAGAACTTACCAGATAAACTGGTACTGCAAGTGTTTCGATAATAGCCATGGCATCAAGATGATGACGGCCTGTAGCTACAACAATCAAATAACCTTGATTGTGAAGTTCTTGAAAAATTGATTTGGTGTAATCTGAAATTCTGTGTTGTGGGTTGAGTAAAGTTCCGTCAAGGTCACTTACTACAACTTTTATATTTTTAAGTTTTGTCATATTAATTATCAAATTCGATGATGTGCAAATTTACGGTTTTAAGCTCGGCTAGACAAAGATTACAAGCTCTGAAGGCTAAAATTGAGGTAAGTTTATTATTTATTTAACTATTCCGTTAAATATTGCTGTTTACACATTTTAAATCTTCACAATTCCTATTTTATATAAATTTATTGCTTTTTGAATTATCGTTTCAATCTGATCCAAAGGTAAATCTTCATTACTATCAAACATCATAATCTTCATTCGAGAACGATTTTCCTGAACCAAAAAAGGCTCATCAAAATGTTTTCCTTCTACAATTCCGATATAAGGCTTTTTGATTTTTTTATGAATCCATAAATAGCAGAACATCTTTTCTCTATAACAGAAAAATGGCATTCCGTATTTTAAAGTATTTGTAATATCTGAATCTTGTTTTAGAATGATTTCTTTTAATGCCAAGAATAATCCTTTTATAGGTTCTTCTTGGTTTAGGTAGAAATCATCTAGTTGTTTCATTTTTTAAATTAAATTTAATAATCAAATCCGTCTTTCCAATCTATAATTTCTTTTGGATGATTATAATCATTTGGATAATTCGCTTTGACAAACTCAAATTGTTCTTTAGTTAGCAATACAATTCTTCCATCATTACCACAACTTATTGGATAAAACTGTTCCTTACTTCCTTGCATTCTAAGCTGATCATTTAACATTTCAATAAAATTCAAATACGCTATAGTCCAATCATAATTGCCAAAATTATTATTGAAAGCTATATGTTCTTTTCCGTTTAATTTTATCTTATGAAGTAAATGTTTATCAGTCTGATCTTCGAATTCATCTGATATCAAAAGTTTTAAATTTAATTTATTAAACAAAACTTTTATAGTTTCTAAATATTGAATTAATCCCTCTCCTTCAAATAATGTTTCTGAATCAATAAAATAGAATCTATTATCGGTAAAACTTAAATCATCTCTCATGTGACCTTCAAAAAAACTTAATTCATCATAAGATTTTTCAAAATCATCTTTCACAATTTTTAAATCTTTTTTGTCAGTGAGATTGAAAAAATTTAATCTATTTAGTTCTGAAACAATTTCTTTTCCTGATAATTTCTTTATATAATTATCGGAGTTTTTATTTTCACTTTTTTGAGCATATAATCTAAATGCGGCAAATAGTAATCCCACTACCAAAATAATTTTACTTTCCATTAATTAGAATAAACAATTCGTTTTTATTTTTAAAAAAAATATTCGTTTTGTATTTCTCCGAATGGAACATACAAAACGAATATTAATAAATGTTAAAACACAATTCACGATTTACATTTAACATTTCACTACAATAATTATTAATCGTGATTTTCGATTTGTTTATAAGCGTCAATCACCTTTTTAACCAATCTGTGGCGAACGATATCTTTATCATCCAAATAAATAATTCCGATACCCTCTATGTCTTTTAGAACCAAAATAGCTTCTTTAAGACCAGAAATAGTTCTTCTTGGTAAATCGACCTGTCCTGGATCACCTGTAATCATAAATTTGGCGTTTTTTCCCATACGGGTTAAAAACATTTTCATTTGTGAATGTGTGGTGTTTTGTGCTTCGTCAAGGATTACAAAGGCATTGTCAAGCGTACGCCCACGCATAAACGCAAGTGGCGCAATCTGAATTATTCCTTTCAAAATATAATCCTCTAATTTTTCATTCGGAAGCATGTCACGCAAGGCATCATATAATGGTTGCATGTAAGGATCTAGTTTTTCTTTCATATCCCCAGGAAGAAATCCGAGATTTTCTCCCGCTTCAACCGCTGGACGCGTTAGAATGATCCTTTTTACCTCTTTATCTTTTAGCATTTTAACCGCCATAGCGACACCGGTATATGTTTTTCCGGTTCCAGCAGGACCAATAGCAAAGACCATATCGTTTTTCTTAATCGTATCAACCAGCAATTGCTGATTTGGTGTCATTGCTTTGATAATCTTACCGCCAACACCATGAACTAAGATTTTATCATGATCATAAGCCCTTTTTTCTTCCTGACCATCACTCATAATTACACGCTCAATTACATTATCGTCAATATTGTTGTAACGTGTAAAATGAAGCATTAATCTTTGAAATCTTTTTTCGAATTCGTCTAAAACTTCTTTTTCGCCAAATGCCTTTAAAGTTGTCCCTCGCGCTACGATTTTAAGCTTCGGGTAATACTTTTTAATGATTTCTAAATGGCTGTCCTGCGCGCCCCAAAATTCTTTTGGTGCAATATCTACTAGCTCGATTATTCTTTCGTTCAAATGAAGTAGTTTTAAATTAAAAATTCCTTTTAATATTTAGTGGTTGTCGGGTCTTTTTTTAATCACCGTATTCAGTTCCCGTTTTCAGTTTTATCAAAATAAACTTAAATCCGTGTTACTGAATATTGTAACTTGCAAATGCTTTAAAAATTATAAATTGTCTTTTCTTTCTTTCAATTTGTGTTTACTATTATTAGCTTTGCATTTCTCAAATTTAATGAAATTTAGATTTAAATACTATCAATAGTTATAAACAAAATTATGTCAATAATTACCCTTACTACAGACTACGGCTTGAAAGATCACTTTGTGGGGTCGCTGAAGGGTAAAATACTTTCTGAAAATCCAGAAGTTCAGATCATTGACATTTCTCATGACATTGATCCCTTTAATACTGCCGAAGCAAGTTATATTATTGGAGCTGCTTATTTGAGTTTTCCAAAAGGAACGGTTCACCTTATTGGAGTTGATATTGAACGCAATAAAGAGAACCAGCACATTGCTATGCAGTGGAACGATCATTATTTTATTTGTGCCGATAATGGAATCTTAAGTATGTTGACGCAAAAAATCGTTCCGCAGAAAATTGTGGCAATTAATATCCATGATCGTTTCCCGATTGAAGCTACCGATTTGGATATTTTTATTCAAGTGGCTTCTCACTTATCTAGAGGCGGTTTATTGAATGTAATAGGAAAAGAGATTTCATCTATTAAAGAAGCTACCGAATTACAAGCTCTTGTAGCCGACGACGGAAATTCTATAAAAGGAAACATCATTTACATCGATCATTTTGGAAACGTGGTAACGAATATTTCTAAAAAACAATTCTTAGAAATTTCACGCGGACGTCCGTACGAAATTGTGATGAGTCCAAAAAGCATCAAAACCATTCTGCCCAATTATTCGGCTATTGCAACTTCAGACAAATATCCGATTAAAACGTATGAAGGAGAAAAACTGGCTATTTTTAATGAAGCCGGTTTTCTTGAAATTGCTATTTTTAGAAGCAATCCTTCTAAAGTGGGCTCTGCTAATAGTTTACTTGGTTTAAATTATCGTGATGTGATTACAATTAAATTCTCGTAAAATTAATTTTAGATTTTAGAATTCAGACTTTAGATTAATTCTCTCGCAGATTTTGCTGATTGAGCAGATTATTCATTACATCATAAACATAGCCCGTGGTTTCAACCACGGGGACGCATTATTATAAACGTTGTGTTCCCGTGGTTGAAACCACGGGCTATATTTGAAAAACTTGTTCTGATTATAATTTGAAAAACATGATTTTATAATATTTCATTTTTTATTTAAAACAACAATCAAATTTGGTATTTTTGCGCACCTGTAAGACTTTAGACAATTCAAAAAATCTAAAATCAACAGTCTAAAATCTAAAATTGAATACATGTTTGTTCGAATAGTAAAAATGAGTTTTCACGAAGAAAAAATTCCTGATTTTCTGGAGAATTTTGAATCGGTGAAAGAGAAAATACGAAATGCCGAAGGAAATCGTTTTTTAGAATTGTATCAGGACAAAAATGATAAATGCATCTTTTTTACCTACAGTTATTGGGAAACCGAAGAAGATTTAGAAAATTACAGAAACTCTGAACTATTTAATACCGTTTGGGATTTTACAAAAAAATTATTCAATGCAAAACCAGAAGCATGGAGCGTTGATAAATTGGTGAGTTTAAATTAAAATGATATCTAACCGCAAAGAACGCAAGTTTTTTTCTTAACAAGCTTTATAAAAACGCTAAGTTCACAAAGCTTTCAGCAAAAATTTTGCGAACATTGCGTAAAACTTTGCGTTCTTTGCGGTTAGAAAAAACTTGAAACAAAATATATGAAGTCTATAATTCTAAGAGAAATAAAATCCTTTTTTGGTTCTCCTATTGGCTACTTGGTCATTGCGATTTTCTTAATCAGCAACGGACTCTTTTTATGGGTATTTGAAGGAGATTACAATATTCTAAATACTGGTTATGCCGATTTAACTCCGTTTTTCACTTTGGCGCCATGGATTTTAATTTTCTTGATTCCAGCAGTAACCATGAGAAGTTTCTCTGACGAAAAAAAACAAGGAACTTTAGAATTACTTTTGACAAAACCTTTATCAATCTGGGAAATTGTAAATGGTAAATTTTTTGGTTCATTTTTGTTGATCATTTTAGCCATTATTCCAACCTTAATTTATGTAAAAGTAATTTCAGATTTAGGTTCGCCAGAAGGCAATATTGATATAGGAAGTACAATTGGTTCTTACTTTGGACTGTTATTTCTAATTGCTTCTTATTCCGCAATCGGAATCTTTACTTCTACCCTTTCCGAAAATCAGATTGTGGCTTTTATTGTTGCCGTTTTCTTATGCTTTTTCTTTTATTTTGGTTTCGAAGGGCTGGCTACTTTAATACCTGGTTCAAACAATTTTATTTCGGTTTTAGGAATGCAGAATCATTTTAAAAGTATGAGCCGTGGTGTCATCGATACTCGAGATATTATTTATTTCTTAAGCATTGCTATCGCTTTCTTGTCTTTTACTGTTTACCAATTAAAATCTTTTAAAGCCTAATGAAACTATCTACAAAGCAAAATTTAAAGACATTAGGCATCACTATTTTTATTTTAGTTTTTCTAAATGTTCTCGGAACACTCTTTTTTCATCGTTTTGATTTAACAAAAGACAAACGTTATACCTTATCGCCAACTTCGTTAGGGATTGTAAAACAAGTTCAGAATCCGCTTTCTATAAAAATTTATATGGCTGGCGATCTTCCTGCAGATTTTAGACGTTTGCAGCAGGAAACCAAACAGTTATTAGAAGAATTTCAAGCCTATAACAGCAATATTGTTTTTGAATTTGTTGATCCTTTAGAAAATGAAGAAGAAAGTGACGAATTGACAAAATCACTTTTCCAAAAAGGCTTAACTCCAATAAATATTACAGTCGACGACAAAGGAAAACAATCTCAAGCAATGGTTTTTCCTTGGGCAGTTGCAGTTTATAATAACAAAGAAGTTAATATTCCATTATTAAAAAATATAATGGGAGCTTCTACGACTCAGAAAGTAATCGGATCAATTCAGCATTTAGAATATTCTATTGCCGATGCTATCAATAAAATCACCAAAGACAAACAGAAAAAAGTTGCGATCATAAAAGGAAATGGCGAATTGAAAGAAGTTCACGTTGCAAAAATGCTAATGCAAATTCGCGAAAGCTATTTCATTGGCCCTTTTACTTTGGATTCTGTTGCTAAAGATCCGAATGGGACTTTAAATGCATTAAAAAAATACGATTTAGCCATTATTTCTAAACCAACAGAAAAATTCTCTGACGAAGAAAAAGAGGTCCTGGATCAGTTTATTATGAACGGCGGAAAAACGCTTTGGCTAATTGACCAAGTGGCTGCTGATATGGATAGTTTGTATAATGATATGGGCGCAACTCTGGCCTATCCAAGAGATTTAAATCTAAACGATATGTTCTTTAAATACGGATTTAGAATTAATCCTGATTTAATTAAAGACGAACAGGGAACTCCGATAAAATTAGCAACTGGCGAACAAGGAAGCGCTACACAATATCAGGATTTTATCTGGAAATTTGCTCCACAGGTTTTTCCTACGAGCCAACACCCTATTGTTAAAAATCTAGGCGGAATTAAATTCGATTTCACAAATCCGATTGACACTTTGAAAAACGGAATCAAGAAAACCGTTTTATTGCAATCTTCTCAATACTCAAAGACAATTGGTTCACCTGTAGAAGTTAACCTGAATATGGTTACCGAAAAAACAACTCCGCAGGATTATTTGAATAAAGGAAATAAACCACTTGCTGTTTTATTGGAAGGTTCTTTTCATTCTGCTTTTCAAAACAGAGTATTGCCTTTTAAAGACAATTCTTTTACAGCGCAAGGAAAACCAAACAAAATGATTGTGGTTGCTGACGGAGATATTGCAAGAAATCAATTGGATAAAAACATGATGCCAGTTGAACTAGGTTATGACCAAAGAACAGGAAACCTATATGATAATAAAGACTTCGTAATGAATTGCATCAATTATCTTTTAGACGATACTGGACTTATTAACATTAGAAGTAAAGATGTAGAACTGCCTTTATTAGATAAAGAAAAAGTTTACGAAAGCTACACCTTTACGCAATTCATAACTATCGGAGTTCCAATTCTAATTTTATTGGTTTTCGGACTTGTATTTACTTTTGTAAGAAAAAGAAAATACAGCAAATAGATGTTAATAAAAAAATGTAATACTTTAGATAGTTTAAGATATATTTGTAATCCGTATATTTAGCCCTTTATTTGCTAAAGCATCCATCAAAAAATAAAATAAAACAGATGAAATTTATAGTATCGAGTTCGTACTTATTAAAACAATTACAAGTTTTAGGTAGTGTAATCAATAGCAACAATACGTTGCCAATTTTAGACAACTTTTTGTTTGAACTAAACAATAATGAGTTGACCGTTTCGGCTTCAGATCTAGAAACGACTATGTCGGCTACATTATCAATCGATTCTACAAGCAAAGGAAGTGTAGCTGTTCCAGCGAAACTTTTGCTTGAAATTTTAAAAACTTTCCCAGAGCAGCCGTTAACTTTTACTGTTGAAGACAATAACACAGTTGAGATTAGCTCTAATTCTGGTAAATATGCCTTGGCTTATGCTGCAGGAGAAGAATTCCCTAAAGCAGTAAGTCTTGAAGATCCATCTGTAACACTTGTTCCTGCAGAGGTTTTAGCAACTGCGGTAAGCAAAACTATCTTCGCAGCAGGAAACGATGATTTACGTCCGGTAATGTCTGGAGTATTCTTCCAGTTTTCACCAGAAGGATTAATCTTCGTGGCAACAGATGCTCACAAATTGGTAAAATACTCTCGTACAGACGTTAAAGCGTCTCAAGTTGCAGATTTCATCATGCCTAAAAAACCTTTAAACATTTTAAAAAGTATTTTAGGAACTTCTGATGCTGAAGTAAAAATTGAATACAACGATTCAAATGCGACTTTCTCATTTGACAATTATATCTTAATGTGTCGTTTAATAGACGGGAAATATCCAAACTACGAAGCGGTAATTCCGAAAGAGAATCCAAACAAATTAATGATTGATCGTTCTTTATTCTTAAGCTCTGTTCGTCGTGTTGCGATTTTCTCTAACAAAACTACGCACCAGATTCGTTTGAAAATTGCTGGAGCAGAATTAAACGTTTCTGCAGAAGACATCGATTACTCAAACAAAGCAGAAGAAAGATTGACTTGTGATTATCAAGGTGATGATTTACAAATTGGTTTCAACTCTCGTTTCTTAACAGAAATGCTAACAAACCTGCAGTCTGACATGATCATGCTTGAAATGTCTTTACCAAACAGAGCTGGTATTTTAACGCCTGTTGATGGTTTAGAAGAAGGAGAAACAGTAACAATGCTTGTAATGCCTGTAATGTTAAATAGTTAACATTAAAGTTTCTTTCTGTTACAGGGATATTTTTTAGTTTTAAATAAAAGATCTATCATTGTAAAAAAAAAAAAGATATCGCTATTAACCAACCATTTTTTATACCTAGAAACCGCAATTCCTATAAAGAGTTGCGGTTTTTTATTTTGTTTCAGGTTTCAAGTCTCAGGTTTCAAGTTGATATGCTTTGTCTTTAATTTTTACCGCAAAGTGCGCTAAGATTTTACGCAAAGTTCGCTAAGTTTTCTTTTCTCTAGGTCTTTATAAAGAGTAAAAGTTTGCAAAGCTTTGTGTGCTTAGCATTCTAAAAAAAATAAACATAAAACTTAGCGAACTTTGTGTAAAATCTTTGTGCACTTTGCGTTCCAAAACAATCCGAAACAAAAACTTTAGCGAACTTTGCGTAAAACCTTTGTGCACTTTGTGTTTCAAAACAATCCGAAACAAAAACCTTAGCGAACTTTGCGTAAAATCTTTGTGCACTTTGCGTTCCAAAACTATCCTAAACAAAAACCTTAGCGAACTTTGCGTAAAACCTTTGTGCACTTTGTGTTTCAAAACAATCCTAAACAAAAACCTTAGCGAACTTAGCGTAAAATCTTAGCGCACTTTGCGGTTAGAAAAACGCATAGCATATCAACTTGAAACCTAAAACATGAAACCTGAAACAACAATTTTCTATATCTTTGTAAAATGAAAATAGAAATTTGGTCGGATATCATGTGTCCGTTTTGTTATATCGGAAAAAGACAGTTGGAAACTGCGCTTGCAGTATTTCCTAATGACGAATTTGAAATTGAATGGAAAAGCTTTCAGCTTGATCCAACAATCACATCGCAACCAGACATGGATGTTTACACGTTCTTAGCAGAAAGAAAAGGCATGTCCATTGAACAATCTAAAGAAATGCACAAAGGTGTCGCAGAACGCGCTAAAAGTGTTGGTTTAGATTATAATTTTGATAAGGCTGTTATCTCAAATTCTTTAAACGCGCATAGAATCATTCAATTGGCTAAAACTAAAAATATGGGCGATCGAATGGAAGAAATATTCTTTAAGGCTTATTTTACTGATGGAGAAGATTTAAACAATGGTCAAACCTTGATTAAATTAGGAATGCAGGCCGGTTTAGAAGAAAATGAAATTAGAGAAGTTCTAGAAAGCGAAGACTTATTTCTTAAAGAAGTACAATCAGATATTAAAGAAGCTGCCGAAATAGGAGTTCAAGGAGTTCCTTTCTTTGTATTTGATCGCAAATATGCTGTTTCGGGCGCTCAGCCTATTGAAACGTTTGTAAAAACAATTCAGGAAGTTTTAAAATAAAACTTTAAGCTTAATAAAACGTAAAAGCGTGCTGTTTATATTTAAACAGCACGCTTTTATTATTTAGTTTTACTTAGAAAACTAAAAAAATTAATGCCCAGCTCTACCTTTTGAATCTGTTGATTTTGTTGTAGTACTTTTTGCTCTAGAACCAGATGTTGATTTTTGAGTTTTTCCAGAATCTTTCATTCCAGATTTCGAATCTTTTCTTGAAGTTTCCATAATGTTATAATTTTTTAAATTATTAATATATACAAAGTTGCAAAATACGTAAGTGCTTATTTTACAGAATTATAATTGAATTTTATAAAATAAAAATTAAGACAAAATTTTACAGAAACGAATCATATAAAATTAAAATCAAATCTTATAATTTTTTCAAGTATCTAATTTTCAAATTTGTATATATCAAAAGTCGAAAATTACAACTTAAAAATAGTAGTTATGAGAACAGATACTGACAACCTAAAAATTGCAAGATTAAACAATCTTAAGTGCAGAAAACCTGATCATATTGATACTGCACATGAAAATGAAGCTTTGGATGAAGAGTTTACTTCAGGGCAAAATCATGATACCAATTATAGAAATCAATGCGATCATTTTTCTGATGGTTGTTACGAAATCGTAGAGAGCGGACTAAATCTGGCTGAGGACAATACTTTTCCTTCCTATAACGAATCAAATCCTTATGACAGCTACAATCTAGATAATGAGGATGACAAATATAACTGTCCACCTTATACCAATTTTGAATACTAAAAAATCTTAAAACAGTTATGTCGCCAAAAAATGATCAGGAAGCTATGAATGAATACTTGTCTAATGAAAGAACTTTATTAGCATGGCTTCGCACTGGAATTGGGATCATGGTTTTCGGATTTGTAGCAGTAAAATTTTCCTTATTTCTAAAACATGTTCCAGCTAAACATTTAGCAGAAACTGTCCCGCCCAATAGTAACTTTACCATCTATTTAGGTATTGGTTTATTAATTGCTGGAGCATTGACTATTTTGCTATCATACTTACGCTACATTCACACTATCAAACTATTAAAAAAAGGAAAGTATCAATATTCGACCGCAATGCTTACCTTTATTACAATGATGCTGTTTGTATTAAGCATATCACTCATAGCCTATCTCATTATCGCTGCAAGCGCATAAAATGATCTAATTGCCAAATTTTCTAATTATGAAATTAAAAAATGAATCCGCCATTATTACAATTTAACGACAAAGGAATCTACTGCCAGCAGGCCGATGTTTATCTCGATCCGTGGCGGCCGGTAACCAATGCCATTATTACACATGGCCACTCTGATCATGCTAGATGGGGACACCAAAATTATATTACACACTATTCTAATATTCCGATTATAAAACATCGTTTGGGAGACATTAATGTTTCGGGCAAAAACTGGAATGAAACTTTTACTATAAATGGCGTAAAATTCTCTTTTCATCCAGCAGGACATATTATTGGTTCAGCACAAATTAGAGTGGAATACAAAGGCGAAATCTGGGTTTTTACAGGCGATTATAAAACAGAAGACGATGGAATTTCAGTTCCATACGAAGTCGTAAAATGCCATTCTTTCATAACCGAATGCACTTTCGGTCTTCCCGCTTTTAAATGGGAACCGCAAGCAGATGTTATGACTGAAATTAATAATTGGTGGGCTGAGAATCGAGCAGAAGGAAAAACTTCTGTCTTATTTGGATATTCTTTAGGAAAAGCGCAACGATTATTAAAAAATCTCGATACAAGCATTGGACAGATTTACACGCATGGCGCAATTGAAAATATGACCAATATCGTTCGTCCAATGATTGATTTGCCTCCAACTACACGAGTAACTGCCGAAACTAAAAAAGAAGATTTATTAGGCAATATTGTAATTGCTCCGCCAAGCGCACACGGAAGCACTTGGATTAGAAAAATGACTCCTTTTGTAACAGGAACAGCAAGCGGTTGGATGGCTTTTAGAGGCGCAAGACGAAGACGAGCCGTTGACCGCGGATTTGTCTTAAGCGATCACTGCGACTGGACCGGTTTATTGGAAAGCATAAAAGCAACAGGTGCAGAAAGAGTCATCTGCACTCATGGATATTCAGATATTTTCTCAAGATATCTAAGAGAATTAGGTTACGATGCCAGAACAGCCAACACTCAATACGAAGGAGAAACGAACGACGCAAATAATGATGAATTGTAAATTATTAATTTCAAACTCATAACTCATAACTCATAACTCATAACTCATAACTCATAACTCATAACTCATAACTCAAAATTCATAATTAAATGAAAAACTTTGCCGAGCTTATAAAAACCTTAGACAGTTCTAATAAAACATCGGTAAAAGTTGATGCGCTGACGAATTATTTCCTAAAAGCAAACGACAAAGACAAAGTCTGGACAATCGCTATTCTTTCGCATCGTCGCCCTCCCCGTCCCGTTAATACGACTTTATTGCGTTTATGGGCAAACGAATTGGCTAATATTCCGCTTTGGCTGTTTGAAGAAAGTTATCATATTGTGGGGGATTTGGCAGAAACGATTGCGCTTGTAATTCCAACCACAAAAGAACATTCCGATAAAAGTTTGACTGAATTTCTACAAGAAATCATTGCTTTAAAAAAGAAAACAGATTTAGAGAAAAAAGAATATCTGCAAACCAATTGGCTGAATTTGAATTATTATGAACGATTCGTTTTCACTAAATTAATAACGGGCAGTTTCAGAATTGGTTTAAGTCAGAAGTTAATGACTCGAGCGCTTTCTAAAGCCGAAAATATTGATGAAGACACGCTTGCTTATAAATTAATGGGCGACTGGAATCCAAATACGATTACGTTTCAAGAATTGATTTTGGACGAAAGAAGCAGCGATTATTTATCAAAACCTTATCCGTTTTATTTGGCTTATCCAATTGAAGGCGAACTTGAAAATCTTGGTAATCCTGAAGACTGGAGCGCCGAACATAAATGGGACGGAATTCGATCCCAAACTATTATTCGCGATAACGAAATTTATGTCTGGAGCCGTGGCGAAGAATTGGTAACCGATAAATATCCTGAATTTCAATCTTTCATTGGCAATATTCCCGACGGAACTGTTATTGATGGCGAAATTCTTCCCTTTATTGAGAATCAAATTGGGACATTTAACGATTTGCAAACCCGAATTGGCCGTAAAAATGTATCGGCTTCTGTTTTAAAAAATACACCTGTTATTATTAAAGCTTACGATTTATTAGAATGGCAGGGAAAAGATATTCGAAATCTTCCTTACGAAGAACGCCGAACCTTATTAGAAGAATTATTTACGACTTTGATTGGAAAAGAGATTCCGCTACAGCTTTCAGAAAGGATTCATTTTTCGACTTGGGAAGAGGTCACAAATGAAAGATTAAAATCGCGCGAAATGAAAAGCGAAGGTTTAATGCTGAAACGAAAAGATTCTCCCTATTTAGTTGGAAGAAAAAAAGGAGATTGGTGGAAATGGAAAATTGAACCTTTAACGATTGATGCTGTTCTCACCTACGCTATGCGCGGTCACGGAAGACGATCCAATTTATTTACCGATTACACTTTTGCTCTTTGGCAGGAAAATGAAAACAACGAACGTGAACTTGTCACTTTCGCGAAAGCGTATTCTGGTTTAACCGATGCGGAATTTAGAATGGTCGATGATTTCATCAAAAAAAATACTTTAGAACGATTTGGACCCGTAAGAAGCGTCACGCCAAAATTGGTTTTTGAAATTGGTTTTGAAGGAATTGCACTTTCCAAAAGACATAAAAGCGGAGTTGCAACCCGTTTTCCGCGTATTTTAAGATGGCGACACGATAAAAAAATTGAAGAAGCCAATTCAATCGAAGATTTAAAAAATATGATTTTATAGATGAATAGAGAGCAGTTATTTAAGATCGCCAGCGAATGGTTTGAAAGTCAGGGATGGAAACCTTTTCCGTTTCAGACTCAGACTTGGACTGCTTTTCTGCAGGGCAAAAATGGCTTGCTAAATGCTCCAACAGGAAGCGGAAAAACCTATGCGCTTTGGCTTCCCATCATTTTAAACTACATCAAAGAAAATCCGAATTACAAAAATAAACATAACTCAGGATTAAAAGCAATTTGGATTACGCCTCTACGGTCTTTATCTGTTGAAATAAAACAAGCTGCTGAGCGAGTTTTAACAGATTTAGATATTCCAATGACAGTTGGAATTCGTTCCGGAGATACATCTTCTGCAGAACGTGCCAAGCAAAAAAACAAAATGCCCGATTTGCTCATTACAACTCCCGAAAGTCTGCAGCTACTTTTAGCAACAAAAGGGTATTCGAATATTTTTAAAAATTGCAGTTCAATCGTAATTGACGAATGGCACGAATTACTCGGAACCAAACGTGGCGTGCAAATAGAATTAGGTTTGTCAAGATTGAAAACTATCGCGAAAAATATTCGTATTTGGGGAATCTCAGCCACAATTGGTAATCTACAGCAAGCGCAGGAAGTTTTGCTTGGAGTAGATTCTGAAGCGTATAATAATTCTGTTTTAATCAAAGCGGTAATTAACAAGAAAATAAAAGTCATTTCCATAATTCCAGAGAAAATGGATACGTATCCATGGCGCGGACATATGGGTTTGCATCTGATTGATGAAGCGGCAAAAATTATAAAAGCCAGTAAAACGACGCTTATTTTTACCAATGTTCGTTCGGCTTGCGAAATATGGTATCAGAGATTATTAGAGAAATATCCTGAATTTGCTGGCGAAATGGCGATGCATCACGGAAGCATTGACAGAGAAACCAGACTTTGGGTAGAAAATGCTATTCGGAATGAAGAATTAAAAGTCGTAGTCTGCACTTCTAGTTTAGATTTAGGTGTTGACTTTGCTCCTGTCGAATCGATTATTCAAGTTGGAGGGCCAAAAGGCGTTGCTCGATTTATGCAACGTGCCGGACGAAGCGGACATCAGCCTGGAAAAGAAAGCGTTATTTATTTTCTTGCCACTCATGCCATTGAATTAATCGAAGCTTCGGCCTTGAAAAAAGCGGTTGAAAATAGTGTTATTGAAGATCGTG
Source organism: Flavobacterium sp. LK-23 (assembly GCF_058135255.1). Classification (NCBI taxonomy): domain Bacteria; kingdom Pseudomonadati; phylum Bacteroidota; class Flavobacteriia; order Flavobacteriales; family Flavobacteriaceae; genus Flavobacterium; species Flavobacterium sp. LK-23. The sequence continues at coordinate 58,339 of NZ_JBYUVT010000020.1, read as the reverse complement.
TTCCGTATTTAAACAGCTGGGATGTTTTGGTTCAATACCTTAATACGTTGGCAGTTTCTGACGGATTTTATCCAAACGAAATTTTCAAAGAAATTCAGGGAACTTTTAGTTATCAAACCATTTCGGATGAAAATTGGAACTGGATTCTAAATTTTATTACACAAGGAAGTCAAAGTCTTCATGCTTACGACGAATTTAAAAAAGTGGAAATTGACGAAAATGGCTGTTACAAAATAAACAGCAGAATGATTGCCATGCATCACAGAATGCAGATCGGAACTATTGTTGGCGATGCCGTTATGAATGTAAAATATCTCAGCGGTGGTTATATCGGCACGATTGAAGAATGGTTTATTTCTAAACTAAAACCAGGTGATACTTTCATTTTCGCCGGAAAAAAACTCGAATTGTTCAAAATCAGAAACATGCAGGTTTTGGTAAAAAAAGCGAGTCCAAAGAAAGAATCTAAAATTGCGAGCTGGATGGGCGGACGTTTGGCTCTTTCTTCTCAAATGAGTGAATTGCTTCGACAGGAACTATATCGCGCCAATACCGATAATCTTTCGCCAGAATTAAAAGCTTTACAGCCTTTATTAAAAAGACAGCGCAAAGAATCAATCGTGCCCAGTTCAGATGAATTTTTAATTGAAACCTTCAAAACTCGAGAAGGATTTCATGCGATTTTTTATCCTTTTGAAGGACGTTTTGTTCATGAAGCTTTAGCCAGTTTGTTGGCGTTTAGAATAAGTTTATTGCAGTCGATCACATTTTCTTTGGCTTATAATGATTATGGTTTTGAATTGCTTTCGGATCAGGAAATTGACATCGAAGCCGTTTTAGACAATAATCTATTTTCAACCGAATATGTGCACCACGATTTGCAGAAAAGTTTAAATTCGACCGAAATGGCGCGAAGAAAGTTTAGAGATATTGCCGTAATTTCCGGATTAGTCTTTACTGGTTTTCCAGGAAAAATGGTTAAAACAAAGCATTTACAAAGTGGTTCTCAGCTGTTATTTGAAGTTTTCAGAGATTTTGAACCTGATAATTTATTATTGCATCAAGCCTACCGTGAAACTTTTGAGCACCAATTAGAAGAAGGACGTTTGATTTTGGCTTTGGAACGAATTGCAAATCAAAAAATAATCTGGAAACAATGCTTGAAACCGACTCCTTTTAGTTTTCCTATAATTACCGATCGATTGAGAGAAAAACTTTCCAGCGAAACTTTGGCTGAAAGAATTCAGAAAATGACTGCATCTTATATGAAATAGATCTTTATGAATATTCAAATACAAAACGAAAACTTTATACTTCATTCAAGCGGAGCTGTTTTTTGGGAAAAGCAAAAAATGGTCATTATTTCTGATGTGCATTTGGGTAAAGTAACGCATTTTAGAAAACACGGAATTGCCATTCCACAAGACGCCATTTCTGAAAATTTTAGAAAAATCACAGAAGTTTTGGATTATTTTCAACCTGAAAAAATCATTTTTTTGGGAGATCTATTTCACAGCGCCAAAAATGCTGAATGGGATTTATTTGAAGAATGGATTTCCAATCATAATCAAGAAACTTATTTGATTGCAGGAAATCATGATATAATAGACCAAAAACATTATTACCAAATTGGAATCCTTGTCATTGATTCACTAGAGATTGATCATTTTCTCTTCACCCATCATCCTAAAGAAAAAGAAAATTTTTTCAATTTCTCAGGACATATACATCCTGGAATAATCCTCCGCGGATTGGGGCTTCAAAGCTTGAAACTACGTTGTTTTTTTCAAAAAAGCAATCAAATGATACTGCCTGCTTTTGGAGAATTTACTGGAAAATTTATCATGAAACCTGAACCCGAACATACCGTTTTTGCTATTGCTGGAGATGAAATTATTTTGATAAACAAAAACAATTGAAACAATCTATTTAATTTATTTACAGTATTATAAAAAAGAAAATCTAAAGTATCTATTGAATTATCTCTAGCTCTCACTAGAGATAATTTAATAGATATTTTTCGTCTGCAGCATTGGCATCTGCCCTAACCTTTTAGTCTGCGTGAAAAAAAAGTCACGTCTTATCTAATTAATTATTGCGATTGGAATTTACATTTTCTTGAAGCTTACCGATTTTTACTAAAATCAGATTCTCGTACGCATCTTGCCTTTCGTCGCTTTTTCTCCCTGAACTAAATCCTTCACTAATTCTATAACTCTTAATAAACTGGCTTTTCTTTGCTCCTAAAGCATAATGCCAGCTTCCCATTTCTGATTGAACAAAAATTATGGCTTCATCCAGATTCATTATTTTCTTTTTTGAAATTAACGGACTTGTTTTATAAACGGCATTATTACGAGCATCAAACGTAAACCGAATTTTAGAAGCTATTTGAATATCATATAAAAAATGAATCAAAAAGTATACTAGAAATATACCAATCACCCAACGCATTTCTTCTCCTAGATCATTAAAAAACAATAGTAAAGCTATTACTCCTGCCGTTATTCCAGCCAAAAACCACCATGATTGATTTACTGATGGTTTTTGTGGATTAAATGAAAAAGAATACAGCGTTTCTTCGATGTTATATCTTTCTCGAATGTTCATCTAAAATTTCATTAATTTCATTAATCAAATTCTGCATGGATCTAGCTGTAAAACCTTGTGCAATTCCAGTGCATTTCTCCTTGTTATCTTTTCTGTAATAAAGATTTAAGCAAACGTTTGTTGTGATAAAATTATGTCTGACTTTGACCACTTCAAAATTGAGAAAATCAGCAATCGGAATCAGAACGGGTTTATTAACCAATCCGTTTTTTATTCTAAACTCCTTTCTGTCGAGATCAATACTAAATCCTTCCTGCCAAATCGAAATAAAACATAAAACAGCCAAGACTCCAAAAATGCCAATTACTGCATTATTTTTATAATAAATGCCTCCAATAGTAAAAGCAATCATTCCGAGTACCACAATTAGTCCAAAGCCGTATTGCCTTTTCATGACATACAGATTTCCTTCTTTTGTGAATTTCTTAAGTTGATTCATTTCTCTACTCAATTTTAACGCCATCAATAATCAGAGAATCACAAAGAAGTGAGATGTAAGCACTGGTATAATCGGCAGTTAATTGATCGCTTAAAGAATCTACTCTTCCTTTTGTGAAATCAAATTTTCTCGTAGGTAGCTTTCCAAATATATCGGTCATGGTAATCTGACCATCGACTCCAGCTTTATTTTTCATTAAAACTGCCAGTAAGGCAATATCTTGTTTTTCAAAATCAAGAGAAAAATAATAATTGTTTTTTACCTCCGATTCTGTTCCACTAACGGTAGATTTGGTAAAAGAAAATGTAGCAGATCGCAATACCGCTTTTGTCGTTTTGTTACCATCTTTCAAAGCGATTTCTATTTTAATGCGTCTATCTTCTTGCCCATAACTTAATGATGACATAAAAAGGCAAGCTACTACTAATAATGTAAAAAAATTCTTATTCATAATTTTATAGTTTTAAAAATAATTTATAACAGCAAGATTACTACGAAGATCAACTTGCCACAATTCGAAATTGGCAAATGGATGCTTTAGATTTTTATTTGGTAATTCTATACCAGTATCGAGAAAATACGCTCTTTAACCACTTCTACACAGAGACTTTGCAAGGGATTTTCTTGTCAAATTTGAGGAGTGATTTTTTTGGTCAGTCTATTTTCAATTTGTACTTTGGCCTTAATTACCACAATATATGCACGAAAAAACTACTTTAAATCAGATCAAAAACAGGAAAACGAAATGGTTGTTCTCGTTTCTAATTTTGTTTTTCATCACCACTTTAAATGCACAAATTTCGGCTGTCGAAAAGATTGCATCCTATGGCTATTCCAAACGTTTTTCTGATTCATCTGCCAGTAAAAAAATTCAGCAGCAAGCTCTTACTTTAGCCAAGAAAAAAAAGAATATCGACGATGAAGTTATTTGTTATTCGTATCTCGCTCTTACACAAAGACGTTTATTGCATTTAAAAGAATTTACTCGTTATGCAGACACTGCTTATATTTTAGCTCAAAAAAGCAACAAAATAAGAGTTAAAGCTTTTGCTTCGCTAGCAATGGGAAATTTAAAGTCTTATATAGATGACAAACCTCAGGCCATCGATCATTTATTGCATTCGTATACGCTTTTCTCAAAAATAAATGCTCATGATCAATGCGCTAAAATCGCGTCCGATATATCGTATCTATTTTCTCCAGCATCGCCAGAAAAGGTTCATAAATATGCGCAAGAGGCTCTTGAACATGCTTATAAAGCAAAAGATCCAGAAAGCAAACTGTATGCAAGATTGGCTTACGGAGGATATTTGACCGATAAACTCGAATCTGGAACGGAGAAAGATTGGCAAAAGACTTTGGATTTTTTGAAAACTACAGTGGCACTTGCCGAAAAAGAATCTTTTGATATCATTAGCAAAAGCAATATCGGAATTGCTTACATCAATCTGGCAGATCTTTATTCTAAAGGTCCGAAACCAATTAATGAAACTGCCTTGTTTGACAACCTCGAAAAAGCTACTGCAATTGCCAAAAAATACAATATTAAAATCATTTACAGAAGCGCCATAGGCCTTCAAGGTTTTTATTATACCGAAAAAGGAAATTATGTAAAAGCCGAAATGCTTTTTATTGAAGGAATAAAATACCAGCTTAGCCTACCTTATACCGATAATTATTTATTGGCTACTTTTTATAATTGCTTAAAAGAAGTTTCGGCAAAACGTCATGATTTTGAAGCCTATTATGCATACGATACCTTGTTTACGAAATACAATCAGTTAAAATATAATGAAACCACTCAGAAGCTTTTGCAAAATGCAGATGCCCGATTTGAGTCTTCCAAAAAAATGGAGCGTATAAAACAGCTTGAATTGGAAAATGAATTGGAGCAGCAAAATAAACTTTTAGGCTACGGAATTGCCGGCGTTCTTTTGCTTGGACTTGTTTTTATGTTTCGTTCGTACTATTTCAGGCAGCGTTATTATTTAAAGCGTGAGGAAATTTTAAAACAAGAACAAACCAATAGTGAATTGAAGCTGCAATTAATGGAAAAAGAAACCATTGAAAACCTTGCAACCAGACTTTCGTTAGAAAGAAGATTATTGCGCTCTCAAATGGATCCGCATTTTATTTTTAATGCTTTGGGAAATATTCAGAGTATGATTTTGCAGAAAGATACGATTCCGGCGGTTTCTTATTTAAATAAATTTGCCAAACTCACACGCCAGATTCTAGAACAATCAAGAAAGGAAACCATTTCGTTAGAAGAAGAAATTGGTACTTTAAAAAATTATATCGAATTGCAGCAATTGCGTCTGAATAATAGTTTTGAATATGCGATTGTTTGCGACGAATCGGTTGAAGAGGATATTCTTATTCCACCACTTTTAATTCAGCCTTTTATTGAAAATGCTGTTGAACACGGATTAAAACCAAAACCAAAAGAAGAAAAAGGTCAATTGCAGATTAATTTCTCACAGCAGACAGAACAAAAAAATCTAATCTGCACCATAAAAGACAACGGAATCGGACTTACAGCTTCGAGAAATTTGAAAACAAAAGAAAATCATAAATCTCTTTCTACCACAATTACTGACGAAAGATTAGCAAAAATGCAAAAAGATCATCCGCATGCTGGTTTTCAGGTTTTAGAGCGCAATGCAGACAACGGAGAAACGGGCTGCATTGTTATTATTAATATTCCAATATTGTAAAAATGTACAAAACTATCATTATAGAAGACGAACAACGCATTCGCGAAGCTTTATCCATCATGTTGGAAATGGTTGCCCCAGAAGAAATTCAGATTATCGCTTACGCGGAAAGTGTCGAAGAAGCTGTAAAATTAATTGACCGTATGCAGCCCGATTTGGTTTTTATGGATATTATGCTTCAAAACGGAACTGGATTTGATGTTCTAAAACAAATTTCCTTCAACTCTTTTCATCTTATTTTTACAACTGCTTACGAACAGCACGCCATTAATGCTTTCAAATACAGCGCAATAGATTATCTGCTAAAACCAATTGATCCAGACGAACTTAGAACTGCAATTGAAAGGATTTCGCTTCTAAAAGAAAGAGTTTTAGAAAAACAGCAATTAAGCGAATTGCAAAATAACCTTTCTAAAACTCCCGATCGTATTATATTACCCACTCAAGAAGCTATGTATGTAGTTAAATTAGAGCAAATTATAAGATGTGAAACTTCTGGTTCTTACACCACTTTCTTTTTGACTGATGGCCGAAAAATTATGGTTTCTAAACCTTTAAAAAATTATGAAGGTTTACTGGAACCGCCAATGTTTTTTCGCGTTCATCAGTCGCATTTGATCAATGTAAATTCCATTATAAGCTATTCTCGCGAAGGAATGGTTCACATGAATGACAAATCGGTTGTGCCCATTTCGCGAGGAAAAAAGGAGCAATTTTTCAAATTAATGAAAGAGGAAATTTAATCTTTTAAAAAACACATTTTACCTCTTACCGATTTAAATACAACCAATACCAACCAAAAAGCACAGTAGACAAAGTAACTATTTCAGGCCCTATTCCAAGTTTCTATCTTTGACCCAATAAATAACTTAAACTATGAATAATAAAACCCTTTCTATTCTTAGCTATGTCACTATTATTGGTTGGATTATAGCTTTTGTTAAAAGTAAAGATTTAACACCTAAAAGTGATTTGGTGAGATACCATTTAAAACAAGGATTCGGAATTTTTCTGGTTTCTTTAGTCGTAAATGTTGCTTTGTCTATTATTGTAACGATCGTTCCAGCGCTTTACTTTTTAAGCTATATCGGATACGTTATTTTTATTTTATGGATTTTCGGAATCATAAATGCGGCTAACGAACAAAAGAAACCAATTCCGTTAGTTGGACAAGTTTTTGAAGATAAATTCAGCTTTATTGACTAATCAGTCTTGCTTTTTTTAGCTGACGTTTTTATTTTTTGGATGTAGGAGATGATTCTCAGAGAACTTTTGTGGCTATGGTAGCACTGAATAGTATTTGAGGATCTTTCTACTTTTAAAGCAAAAACTAAAAATTTATGCCAACCCTTCCAATTGCTGAAAAACAGGAATTAAAGCTTTTCCTTTTTCTGTTAAATTATACTCGATATGAAGAGGTTTCAGTTTAATAGTTATCTTTTCTAGTAAACCTTCTTCTTCCAATTCCTTTAAAGCTGTAGCCAAAGATTGCTTATTTGAGCCCTGAATTTGGCGAAGCAAATTATTAAAACGTAAAGGCGATTCTGTAGCCAAACGAAAAATTTCTGCCTTCCATTTGCCCGATAGCATTTTTAGGAGTCTTTGTGCTGGACAAGTTTCTATTTCTTCCATAATTATTGTGGGTAGTCAAAAAAAATTGACCTATTGTTTTCGAACGTTTTTTACTTAAAATTTGCTTTAATTCTAAGTAAAAATATAAAATGAAAGCAAAGAAACCAAGCGAAATGACTGTCGAAGAGTTATTAAAAACGCAAAAAAAAATTAAAACAACCATTAAGCTTTTGATTCTAATTGCCATCTTATTACTTCTCCTTATTGTATTTATTTTCCTCAAAAAAGGATTTCTCTCTTTAATGGTCTTTCCTTTATCTATGGCTTTTCTTATTGTCAATTCTAATTTTCTTAAAGAAATTCAAGAGGAAATTGCTTCGCGAAACCTAGAATAGCATCACAAAATGAAATCGGCTTGTTTATTTAAATTTCATTTTTCTTAACTGAAAGTCTTGCAAAAAAAATTACATTTGAGCTCCCTAAATAAGCCCATAAATTATGATTATTAGCAAAAAGACTTTTTATTTTTCCGCTCTATTTTTACTTCTATTATTTTCGCAGTTTAACTACGCGCAACAGCAACAAACCGTTAAAAAAGAAAGCCGCGGAAGACTATTTAACGACTCTACAGCCACAGACAGCGATTATTTAATGGCCATTGAAAAAGCCAGCGAAGTATTAGAATCTGCCTACAATGATATTGATTTTGCAGGCGATACACGTCATCTTTTTGGCGATATGAAACGTACAGAAAGCAAGCTGGATTTAATCTTAGCTAGTTTAAAAGGAGCAAATCCGAATGTGCGCAACCAACAGATGTACCGACTGGTTCTACAAGAAATCCAACAAGAATTAGAAGAGCAGAACAAAGCAATTAATGCTAAAAATCTGGATCTTGAGAACATCAAAAAACGTGTAATTGATCTTCGTAAAGACAAAACTTTAATTAGTTTATTAAAAGATACTATTCGTCGCAAACAGTTTCAGAAGGAATTCGGAAGTCTTAGAAAAAGATATCTTGCCACTGATAGTTTAATGACGAGTAACCAGACTACTTTAAACAATAAAAAACGACTTACCGTACAGCGAAAAATTTCTGTTTCTAATGCTTTGGTGGCCGTTGAAGGAAAACTGGAGAAATCTGGAATCAGTATTTTCAATAAAGAATATCCTTCTTTATGGCAGATTAACGATTCTGCAGCAAAGAAAAAAGTAACACACAATATAAAAGCAAAAATCATAATTGAAGAAAATGTTGCCGCTTATTACTTAGGTTACAAAGCAGGGGGACTTATTACGCTATTTTTCTTTATGGGTCTTTTATTTTGGTATATTTCTCGAAATATCAAATACCTTAATACAAACGGTTATGCTGAAAACCTACAGCTTTTAAACTTTAAATATTTAAATCGAGGTGTTTTATTGCCTGTTTTAGTCATTGCACTAAACATTGCTGTAGTGACCAATTTATACGCTCCTGCCCTATTTTTAGAATTAATTCAGCTTTTCTTGCTTGGGGTTTTAATCTTCCTTTTCAAAAATCAATGGTCTGGAGTTGCCATGAGAAATTGGCTTTTCTTGTTAGGATTGTTCTTTGCTCTTTGTTTCCTAGACTTGTTTATTACAATCGGATTATTGCAGCGATTTGCTTTTGTAGCGATTAATATTTTAGGCATTCGTTACGGTTTGGTTCAGATTAAAACACTTAAAGAAGAACTTTATATAAAAGGCTTTTTTAAATGGGCAAGTATCATTTTTATTAGCTTGAATGTCTTGTCTATTCTTTACAATTTATTCGGAAGAGTTTCTCTCTCTAATATGTTAAGCATTACAGCTTTTATATCGCTTACTCAAATTGTTGCTTTAAGTGTGCTTTTGAAGATTATTTTGGAAATTATTTTGCTTCAAATCTATACGACTAGAGTAAAAAGAGGAATTGAAAAAATGTTTGATTACGAAAGTTTATCAGACACTTTGAAAAAGCCATTTATTATTGCCATTAGCTATATGTGGCTGATTGTAATTGCTTCAAATTTGAACATCTGGGAATCACTTCGCGGTGCTTTAGCGAAGTTATTAAGCCATCCAAATACCATTGGAAGCATTACGTTTACTTTAGGCAATGTTGTTTTATTCTTTATTATTATTTGGGCGGCGCACTTACTACAGAAATATGTTGCTTATTTCTTTGGCGAAATTGACGATGAAAACGAAGAGAACATCAATAAAAGACAGCATTCCAAATTGCTTATTACGCGATTGGTTGTTTTAATAAGCGGTTATCTGCTTGCAGTTGCAGCTTCTGGAATGCCATTAGACAAATTGAGTATTCTTTTGGGAGCTTTAGGTGTCGGTGTCGGACTTGGGCTTCAGAATGTGGTGAATAATTTTGTTTCGGGAATTATTTTGATTTTTGATAAGCCAATTCAGGTTGGAGACGTTGTAGAAATTAGTTCAGAATCTGGTCGAATAAAGTCTATGGGTCTTCGTACCACTAAAATTAATGCTCCAAACGGCGCTGAAATTATTATTCCGAATGGTAACTTGTTATCTCAAAATATCACTAACTGGACGTACACTGACAATTTTAAATTGGTTGAAATCACTTTTGAAATTAATGGAGAAACAATTCCAGAAGAAATTAATACTGTAGTAAATGAAACGCTTGCTAATCTTCCATTAGTAAACAATTCAAAACCATCACAAATATATTACAGCTCAATTTCTGATGGTAAATATAAACTTCTAATCAAGTTTTGGTGCAGTATTTATCGAACGGAAGAAACGATAAGTTCGGCGCGACAGGAACTTTATATCAGTTTTAAAAATAAAGGATTAACTTTCTCCAGTTAGATTTAAGACAAAAAAGGCGGTAATTGATTACCGCCTTTTTTTATGCCATACAATTTGCAATTTTTTCTATCTTTTTATAGTAATATGTTAAATAATAGCATTTTACTAAAAACAGGTAAAAACCCGTGTACCCAGAATTTAGTTATAAAGTAATTTAGCATTGTAGTAAAATACTACGAAAACTAACATTAACTATTAAATCTTAAAAATTATGATGGAAGTATACATGGGAACAATTTTGAGTTTCGCATTTAATTACCCACCTAGAGGCTGGGCTGCTTGTAATGGCCAGCTGGTAGCAATCACTCAGAATTCAGCTTTATTTTCATTGCTTGGCACAATTTATGGCGGTGATGGTGTCACCACATTTGGTTTACCTGATCTAAGAGGAAGAACTCCTATTCATTTTGGTCAAGGACCAGGTTTAAGCAATTTTGTAATAGGACAAAAAGCAGGTAGCGAAACGATGACTTTATTAACGCCAAACATGCCTGCCCACGTACATAGCCTTACAACTGGTACTGTTTCATTAGCTTTAACAACTAATTCTGCAACTGGAGGAACGATTTCTAACGACACTGATAATGGAAACAACTCTTTATCTTCAGGTGGTTCAACACCAAATATCTACAGTGAACCAGGAACTGGAACTGCTAAAATAGGCGGTATTTCTGCAACTGCAACTTTAGGAGGAAGCACAAGTATAGCTGGAGGCACTCAACCTTTTGATTTACACAGTCCATATCTTGCTGTCAATATGTGTATTGCATTATCTGGGCTTTTTCCATCTAGAAACTAATAATTCAAAATAGAGGCAAAAAATGCCTCTATTTTTTTAATCTCATTTTATGGATAACGACATTAAGATAGGTATTTTAATTCCAAAGTCGCAACAGTATCCTTCATTAGATAAAGATTTTATAAGGGGTTTAAAACTCAATAATTTAAATGTAAAATTTTTTGTAGAGAGTATTGGTGTTGGCGCTGATGAAAAACTAATAATTGACAAAATTCAGAAACTTAACTTTCAAGAAGATGTATCAATTATAATTGGTTTTATGGGACATTGCAACATGTCTGAGGTTTATAATTATGCTTCTAATAATGATATCTTATTTTTGGCCGCAGATTTAGGAGCAACAACTCCTTATCGAACATCTGAATATGAAGGTATATTTATAAATTCATTAGGACTAACAGATTCTTGCTATTATTTAGGACAATACTTTACCGCTAAAAAATATCAAATAGCCTCTTCTACTTCATTTTATGATTCAGGATATGGTTTGCTTGCTGCATTAGAATATGCATTTAAAGAAAAAAATCAATTTACGGGACATTATATTACTCCTTTTATGCCAAGAGAAAATGAAGCATTACATATGGATCACACTATAAATACACAGCAACCCAATGCTGTTTTTGCGTTTTATAGTGGTTTATATGCTGAAGAGAATGCTACTTTTCTGAAACAAAATAAACTTACTCAAAAGTATCCTTTTTATGTAACTCCTTTTTTTATTAACGATAAAATTTTGGAGGAGTATAAAAATAATCCTTCTGAGCTTTATGTAGTGAGCAGCTGGATGCAAAATGATACTACTTCAACCAATTTCACTTCACTTTATAAAGAGGTTTACAAAGAGATTCCTTCTTTCTTTTCAGTTTTAGGATACGAAAATGGATTAATATTAAAGAATATACTTTTAAATGCTGACAGTTTAAAAACTAGCTCTTTAATTGAAGAAATGTACAAATTAGATATTGATGGACCAAGAGGTAATATCCGATTTGATACCACAACCAACAGAACACTATTCAATCATTATATATACCAATTAAATTTGGATTCTTTTAACACTATAAGCTTTAGAAAAATTGAAACGTTATTAAACGATGGCGGTTTTATTAAAGCTTTTGCCTCACTAACAAAACCCGACCATATAGGAGGCTGGGACAATGCTTATCTATGTCATTAACTAAATTGTATGTTATGAAAAAAAAATTACTCTTATTTTTTACGTTCTTTTGCGTCTTTGGTTTACATCAAAATATAAAAGGACAAACTTTAGGACCCGGTGATATTGCTTTTATCGGCTTTGATACTGGAGGTCTAGATGGTTTCAGCTTTATAGCCCTAAAAAATCTACCAGCAGGAGAAATTATATACTTCACTGAAGAAGGGCTCTATGCAAATGGCTGGATAGGCAGTAACGAGCCACACATCAAATGGACAATACCTGCTGGCGTTACTTGTGGAAAAATCATTTCTTTTATAGAAACTTCAACAAACAATATTTTTACAGTAACAGGCGGATCAGTGGCTGATTTTGTAATTAATCCAGAAGGTCCCGTTTACAGTTTTAACTTATCTTCAGGAGATCAAATGCTTGCATACCAGAGTGTTAGTAACACCATGAGACCCGTAATTTCACCAACTACCATAACTTTCTTAGCAGGTATTCATGGCGATTTTAATTCTTCCAATTATGACCCTGATACACATTGGAATAATGACGAAGTTTTATTAAATCTCGGCGGTGCTGAAAGTATCATACCACCGGGATTAACTAACGGAGTAAATTGTGTTGCCTTATTTCCTGGTGTAACAGAGCCAAGTCAATATTTCGCAAAATATACAGGTACTTTAACTGGTACTTCTACTGCTTTAAGAGCAAGTATCAATAATTATTCTAATTGGACAATCACATCCGCAAGTACAACTCCTCCTGGTACTACCCAAGGAATTTTACCTAGCAACTATTCTCCAAATTTAACTTGTACATCAGTTCCAACAGTAACTACAACAACTCCTGCTACAAATATTGGAGCACTAACTGCTACATTAGGAGGCTTTAACAATAATGGTGGCGATACTGGTACTCTAGATAGAGGTATCGTTTGGTCATTAACGACAAATCCTGTGATAGGTGGTGGTGGAGTAACAAAATTATCAACGGCTACACTTAATGGTATTGGTGCTTTTACCGTAAATGTAACTGGACTTCCTCCAGGAATACCGATATATTATAGAGCATATGCGGAAAATTCAGTAGGAATTGGATACGGAAGTACGGCCTCATTTACAACTAATGCAGCTCTATCTGCTACACAATCACAAACAAATACTTGTAATGGTACCAATAATGGGACAGCGACAGTAGTTCCTGCGGGAGGAAAATCACCTTATACTTATGCATGGTCTAATGGTTCGACTACTGCAACAATAACAGGTTTATCGCCATCTAATTATTCTGTTAATATAACAGATGGCGAAGGAACTTTGATATCCAAAATCTTTAATATAGGACAAGATTCAGCTATACAAGGAACAACCAATATTACTAATGTATCTTGTAACGGAGGCAATAATGGATCTATAGACCTTACTCCTTCAGGTGGCAGTGGATCTTACACTTATAACTGGGGAGGCGGAATAACAACTCAAGACAGAACAAATCTTGCTGCAGGTACATACTCCGTAACCATTACAGACTCGAACAATTGCAGCGCAGTTGTAAGTAATATTGCGGTTGGTCAGCCAACAGCGCCTTTAAGTTTACTAACTGGAGGAGGCAAAACAGATGCTTCTTGCTTTGGAGGTGGTAATGGTACTGCAACCGTTGCGCCAACTGGAGGAACTTCTACTTATACTTATTCTTGGAATACAACTCCTGTTCAAACAACTGCTACCGCAATAGGGCTTATTGCTGGTACTTATACTGTAACGGTAACTGATGCTAATGGATGCCAAGCAACCAGAAGCTTTACCATTAATCAGCCTGCAGCAGCACTAAGCGCCGCAACTGGTGGAGGGAAAACAGATGTATCTTGCCGTGGAGGTAATAATGGTACTGCGACTGTTGCGCCAACCGGCGGAACTCCTAATTATACGTACTCATGGGATACAACTCCTGTTCAAACAACTGCTACCGCAGTAGGACTTATTACAGGTACTTATACTGTAACGGTAACTGATGCTAATGGATGCCAAGCAACCAGAAGCTTTACCATTAATCAGCCTGCAGCAGCTTTAAGTGCAGCAACAGGAGGAGGAAAAACAGATGTATCCTGCAATGGAGGCGCTAATGGTACTGCAACTGTAGCGCCAACTGGGGGAACTCCGGGTTATACCTATTCTTGGAATACTACTCCTGTTCAAACAACTGCTACAGCAACAGGACTTGCTGCAGGTACTTATACGGTAACGGTAACTGATTTTTATGGATGTCAAACAACTAGAAGCTTTACGATTAACCAGCCAGCAACATCTTTAAGCGCATCTCCAGCTGGACAGACCGATATTTTATGTAACGGATATGCCACAGGATCTGCAACTGTTAGTGCAACAGGAGGAACACCAGGTTATACTTATTCATGGTCTCCATCAGGAGGAACTGCTGAAACAGCAACAGGTCTTACTGCTGGAACTTACACTGTAACGGTTACTGATGCTAATAGTTGTCAAGCAACACAATCCTTTACTATTACAGAACCAGGGGCTTTAGTTGCAAGTCCAGCAGCTCAAACCAATATAGCCTGTCGTGGCGGTCTAACTGGATCTGCTACTGTTACTGCAACAGGAGGAACAGGAAGCTACACTTATTCTTGGGCACCTTCTGGAGGAACTGCGGCAACAGCAACAGGACTTGCTGCCGGAACTTACGTCGTAACTGTTACTGACGCTAATAATTGTCAAGATATTCAATCATTTACACTTATAGAGCCCGCAACGGTACTTACAACCACAGCAGGTACTATAAACAATACTTCGTGTTATGGAGGCGCTAACGGAACAGCAACGGTTATAGCATCAGGAGGAACTCCTAGTTATTCTTACTCTTGGAATACAAATCCCGTCCAAACAACTGCTACCGCATCAGGACTTTCTGCTGGTACTTATAGAGTAACGGTAACCGATGCTAATGGCTGTACAGCAAACAGAGACTTTACTATATCCCAGCCACTTGCTCTATCAATAACTCCAAGCCAAACTAATGTTTCTTGCAATGGAGGGACGAATGGTACGGCTACGGCATCTGTTAGTGGAGGAACTGGAACTTATACTTACTCTTGGTCTCCTACTGGAGGAAATGCAGCATCAGCAACTGGTCTTCAATCTGGTACCTATACGGTTACAGTTACAGACGCTAATAACTGTCAGATTACACAAAGTTATACTATCGACCAACCAGCAGTCCTAACAGCAACACAATCACAAACGGAAGTTTTGTGCAATGGTTCTGCAACAGGTACAGCAACAGTTGTTGCCTCTGGCGGATCTCCTAACTATAGCTATTCATGGTCACCATCTGGAGGAACTGCTGCAACAGCAACTGGATTAGCCGCTAACACCTATACTTGTACCATCACAGATAACAATGGTTGTTTCATAACAAAAACATTCATTATTACTCAGCCAGCTGCTCCATTAACTGCTACTACTTCTCAAAATAACGCTACCTGTTCAACAGGTGGACAAGCAGGTGTGTCACCAGCTGGTGGCACGCCAGGTTATAGCTATCTTTGGTCACCAGGAGGTGAAACAGCACCTATCATTACAGGTAAAGCAGCAGGTAATTACAGCTGTATAATTACAGATGCAAACGGATGTTCTATTACCAAGAACTTTACTATCGGTACAACTAATACGCTCGTTGCTAGCACCTTTAAAACTGATTTACTTTGTAATGGAGGAAACACTGGTTCTGCTGGCGTAGTTCCCTCTGGAGCTCCTGGGCCATTTACTTATGTTTGGGCTCCTTCTGTCAGCGCTACTGATACAGCGGTAAATCTTACCGCAGGAAACTATTCGGTAACGATTACTTCTTCAAACGGATGCTCTATTGTGAAAAACTTTACAATTACTGAACCTTCAGCACTTAATATAACTCCATCGCAAACAAATGTTAGCTGCAACAGTGGATCAAACGGATCTGCTTCTGTAACCGTAACTGGAGGAACTGGAACTTATACCTATGCATGGTCTCCTTCTGGAGGAACTGCAGCAACTGCAAATGGACTTTCGGCTGGAACTTACACTGTAACTGTTACAGATGATAATTTATGCTCCAAAACACAAAGTTTTACCATAGCAGAACCTGACGCACTTACTCCATCAGTATCTCAAACAGATGTTTCTTGTAATGGTGGTTCAAACGGATCTGCAACTGTAAGCGTTACAGGAGGAACTGGTACTTATAGCTACCAATGGTCTCCTTCTGGAGGAACTGCTGCAACCGCAACAGGCCTATCGGCGGGAACTTATAGTGTTCTTATAAAAGATAGCAACTTATGTGAGACAACAGCAAGTGTAACAATTATTGAACCTGCTTTACTTACTGCGACAATAGACAAAACAGACGTTTTATGCAATCAAGCAAATAACGGAACAGCAACTGTAACTGCTTCAGGAGGAACTGGAACTTATACGTACTCTTGGTCTCCATCGGGAGGAACTGCTGCAACAGCAACTGGATTAAGTCCGAACACTTACTCTGTTACCATAACCGATGCAAATGGATGTTTTATAACAGAAACTGTACAAATTACAGAACCTACGGCTCTTTCGGCTACAAACACACAAACAAATGTATCTTGTAACGGAGGAAATAATGGTACCGCATCTGTAGTGGCTTCTGGAGGAACAGGAAACTACAGCTATTTATGGGCACCTTCTGGCGGAACTGCTGCAACTGCAACTGGCCTTACAGCAGGAACTTATACCGTAACCGTTACAGATGAAAACGCATGTTCTGTTACCAATACAATTGTAATTACAGAACCAAATGCTTTAAATTTAACATCGACTCTTGCAGAAGTTTCATGTTATAATGGAAATAATGGCTCGGCTACAGTAAACGTAACTGGTGGAACAGGTTCTTACTCCTACTCTTGGTTTCCATCTGGAGGAACGGCTGCAACAGCAACGGGTCTTACAGCAGGAACTTATACTGTAACGGTAACAGACGACAATTCTTGTACTGCTTCATTAACTGTAGAAATATTGCAGCCTGCAAATCCTGTTACTTTAAATACTGCTGTTATTTCACAAATAACAGCAAGTGGTGCTTCTCTATCTGGAAGTGCATCTTCTAACGGAATAAATACAGATAGCGGATCTTGTTTAACAGAAGTTGGATTTGTATATGCACAGCACGCAAACCCAACTACAGCAGATACTAAAATCAATATTTCTGCCGCATTAGGAACATTCACAAATTCTTTATCTGGACTTAGAGGAAATAGAACTTATTACGTTAGAACTTATGCGATAAATAGTAATGGTTTTGTGAATTATGGAAACGAAGTTAGTTTCACGACTCAAAAATATACTCTTACTATAACTGCAGCAACAGGACATACAAAAGTATACGGTACAGAAGATCCTGCATTTAATTACACACCACTAGGTTTTGCTAACGGAGATACACCTTCAATAATTACAGGTCTGCTTTCTAGAGATGCTGGTGAAAATGTTGGAAAATATAATATTAAGTTAGGATCAATTAGCGCTGGTGCAGATTATACAATTGCTTTTACTGGTGCAGAATTTGAAATTACTAAAGCGGACCAAACAATCACTTGGGACCAAACTTTAGAATTTGGATGTATAGATTCTAATAACGTAGCCTTAACTGCAACAGCAGACAGCGGATTGCCAATTTCGTACACTATTGCAAGTGCAGCATTAGGAACAATTTCTGGATCAACATTAAACATCACTGGATCAGGAAGCTCAACAATTACAGCTGTACAAAACGGTGATCAAAATCATAATGCTGCTACAGCGGTTGTTAAGCCAATAGGAGTTAGCCATTCTGGACTTGTAACACAACAGTGGGCAAATGTGCTATTCTTTGATAATAAATCGAACAATTACGTGGCATGGCAATGGTATAAAAACGGAGTAGCTGTTTCTGGTGCAACTCGTCAATATTATAGTGAGGTTCAACCTTTAAACGGAAGCTATTACGTAATTGCAAAAGACAAAAACGGAAATTCAATTAAATCTTGTCCAATTGAGACTACAGGAACAGTTTTTACCAAAAAGATAAAAATCTATCCAAACCCAGTTAAACCTGGAGCTGAATTTACTTTAGAGTGTGATTTTAGCGATTCTCAATTAAATGGATCTGAGGTGGTTATTTATGACATTACAGGAAAATTAGTTCAGACTATTTCAAATGTAAAAGCCAAAAATGAAATCATCGCTCCATCGCAGGCAGCCTTATATGTTGTCGTTCTTAAATTGGCAAACGGCCAGTTAAAAACAATCAACTTATTGGTGAAATAAAAATGAGATTTAATTTAAAATTACAAGCAATGAAAATTAAAACCACAATAGCCATACTACTTCTGTGTAGTGTCACAATAAAAGCGCAGGAAATTAATGTCAAGATTAATGGAGGTCCATCAGGAATTCTTTATGATAGTACTTTTGGAGATGGCAAACTCAAATTTGGCGGAGGAATAGGTGTCGGTTACACCTATTTCTTCAGCAGCCACTGGGGAATTTCGACAGGAATAGATGCAATGTACAATCAGAATAGTTTTGAACTAAAAAACGGAACAACAATTTCGACTTATGAAGTTGATGACCAAACTTCTGCATTTGAGTATCAAGTAACCCCGACAAACTACAAAGAAGATCAGCATTTCATTTCTGTTGCGGTTCCGCTTATGATGCAGTACAGAACATCAATTGCATCTCAAACTCAACTTTATTTTGGGTTTGGAGGAAAAATTCTGTTTCCAGGAAAACAAACCGCAAAAGCTTCTGCATCAGAATTGCAATTGAGCGGCTACTATCCTGATATGAATCTTTTAATTGATGATCTGCCTTCTCACGGATTTGGTAAAGTAACCAATTGGCAAGATAAAGCAACCGTAAGCTTAGATCCTTCTTTTCTTTTAAGTGTTGAAACAGGTCTTACTTTCAAACTAAAAGAAAATACGCAGCTTTATACTGGTGTATATGTAGACTATGGTTTGACAGAAATGGCAAAAGAAAATGCCAATCTTAACATTGTTGCGTACAACCCGAGCGGATTGGATAACATTCAAGCAAATGGTACGAGTGGCAATAGAAAAATTGTTCAAGAAAGCCGTTACTTCTCTGCAGGTGTTCAACTGAAATTAGGTTTTATGCTAAATAAAAACAAGCCAGAACCAGTAGCCGTACAACAAAAAGAAGAAGTGGTAACTAAAACTGAAACACCTGTTCAAGAAAAAGCGCCTGTGCAGCAAAAAGTGGTTGAAACTCCACCAGCTAAAAAGGAACTTACCACAACTGAGCGCACATATGTTGAAAAACCGCTTGCTTTCCAAGAAGTCGGTAACACCGATGTAACGCCACAATTGGCTACAAGATTGGATGAAATTGCTAAAATTCTAAAATCAAATAAAGACATAGATCTAAATATTACAGGATATACTTGTGATATAGGAACAGAAGCACGCAATCTTGAAATTGGAATGAAAAGAGCGCAAGCAGTTTCAGATTATTTACAAAATAAAGGAATTGAATCTAATCGCATGCATTTATTTTCGAAAGGTGAAAGCGAACCTTTGGTTCCAAATACTCCAGCAGAAAATAGACCGCTGAACAGAAGAGTTACTCTAACATTAGTAGATAGATAAATTCTGAAAATCTATAATTTTAAAAAGCATGAAAAGAACTTCCTTTTCATGCTTTTTTTTTGATAAAATTCAAAAGCTAACAATTATCATATTTTATTCTCCTCTTTAAAACGTTCTTTGTCTTAATTAAAACTATACCAATTACTTAACCAATCGTTTACAACGTA
This sequence comes from Flavobacterium sp. LK-23, assembly GCF_058135255.1. Lineage (NCBI taxonomy): Bacteria > Pseudomonadati > Bacteroidota > Flavobacteriia > Flavobacteriales > Flavobacteriaceae > Flavobacterium > Flavobacterium sp. LK-23. The sequence continues at coordinate 38,339 of NZ_JBYUVT010000020.1, read as the reverse complement.
TTAATTGTTTTGTCATGCACATTGATACTGACTTACTTTATACTTGGGGAGCTGTAGCCAAAAAGATTCCTAAGAACTCCATTATCTTCTTCGAAAATGATGTTGCCATTTCTTACTATCAAATTTTAGAAGGGACGGTAAAAATGAGCTATACCAACGAAGATGGCAAAGATTTAACGGTTGGTATTTTTAATGAAGGTAATAGTTTTGGCGAACCACCACTTTTTATCGGACAACCCTACCCTGCTTCTGCAATTGCTCAAACAGATTGTATCATTTTAAAATTATCCAAAAACAGTTTTTTTTCTTTTCTTGAAGAAAATCCAGAAATGCAATTTAAAATACTTAAACTATTTGCATGGAAAATCTATAACAAAATTGTTTTTTCTAAAAACATAGTCAATCATAAGCCCGAATATCGTATTCAGTATTTTTTAGATAATCTAAAAAAACAAAATAACATAGCCACATCAATAAAAATGAAAATTCCGTATACGAGACAAGAAATTGCTGATTTTACAGGACTACGGGTAGAAACCGTAATACGCACATTATCACTTATGAGCAAGAACAAAAAAATTGAAATTATAGATCACAAATTATTTTATTAATTTGATATCTTATGATTTGAGTCATACCAAAACAAGACGATTTTTTCTTTTTTTGTATAAGGTTAAAAGAAATTATTAATTCATCTCTTATATCTTTAAAAACTAAAAACGGGAACTTTTTTTGAGTTCCCGTTTTTATATTAAGAAATGACTTTGTTCATCATCCATTTAGAAATATTCTCTGCCCTTACTTTTATTTCATCGGCTTTTTCACCTTCAAACAAATCATCTACTGTTTTTTTCCAAAGTTTGGTCCAATGCTTAAAATGAGCTTCTGTAAGTGTACTTTTCTGATCCAACATTCGATGTTTCAACATAGGGTTTCCGTCAAAATTTCCGGTATGAAAAATAATATTATCCCAAAAATCATACATAATCGGAAGGTGTTTCTGCCAATTGACCATAGCAACCTCAGTAAACAAATACCCTATGGTGGAGTCTGTTTTTACTTTTAAATAAAAAGCATCGACCAATACGGTTATATCATCTTTATTTCTAATATCTGTTTTCATATTTTTTGATTCTGAGTGAATAATAAAATATTAAAGATCCTTGCGGTCAAATTTTCTAATCGAAATTAGAAACGGAACCGCAATCCACAAAACGAGTAACACGAAAGAAACTAACAAACCACTAGCTGTTCCAAAAAAGTCTTTAAAAATAGCTCCTGTATATCCCATCATGGCAGACTGATCTAAATGCAACAATATCTGTATTCTGGCCAAATCAATAGGGCTCGAAGCTGTAATACCCACCATGGCTTCTTCTATTGGATATTCTGCAAACTGAAACAAAAGGAACAATACCAAAGCATCAAACAATATAGCGAAATACATCCAAAATAAAATGGCCAAACCTATTCCTTTTGCTTTATCGCGAGTTAGAATACAGCTCAAAAAAGCCAATGATACAAAAACAATCGAAATTAAGCTTCCCGACAAAAGCATCATCAAGCCCGCCATTCCTGATGCATTTAATAAAAGTGGAATTCCTGCACCAAGAAAAAAAGCTAAAAACATTGCAATGGCAAGACCTGCAAACAAACTAATCCATATTTTTTTTCTTTTGATGGGCTGGCTAAGCAAAAGCTCTATAAATTCTGAACTATTGTAAATATAAATAGTCGAAAAAAGAATAGATACCAACGGAACGGTAAATAAAATAACATTCAAAATCGTCAGTAAACCTTTGGCAGTATTGTCTTCAAGCATAAAAGATCCCCAAGAAAGCAATGCCAGAATTAAGGTATAACTCACAATAATCTTATTTTTAAGAATATCTAATAATATAATTTTAATTATTCTGTTCATGCTGTTTCTCTTTTAATATAGTAGCAATAGATTTCGAAATTTTAGTTTCGCCAGTTGATTCCAAAAGATCTGTAATCGTTTTATGAAAATGTACTTTTCCGTCCTGCATAAAAATAATCTGGGTAATCATATCGTCCAATTCACTCAACAAATGTGAAGTAATCAAGATTAGCTTTCCTTTGTTTTTCTCTTTTATGATTTTTTCTTTCAGAATTTCTGCCGCCAACGGATCTAGTCCTGCTGTGGGTTCATCTAGAATTAAAACATCGGGATTAAAAAGAAAAGCCAATGTTGCACTTACCTTTTGCGTTGTTCCTCCAGAAAGCGTTCTCATTTGCTTCTCACTCATTTTATCGAGCTTAAAAGCTTTTATCAAATCTTCATCCAATTGGTCTTTCGAATTTCTAATCTGCTTGATCATTTCTATAATCTGAGCAATGGTCATATGATCAGGATAACGGCCAATTTGCGGCATATAACCAATTCTTTTTCGGTATTCAAACTTCTTTAAAATAGATTCGTCATGCAGCAAAATGTCGCCACTGTCGGGTAAAACCATTCCTAAAACAGATTTTATTAAAGTGGTTTTTCCACAGCCATTCGGACCAATTAAAGCGATGCATTCTCCGGCTTTAAACTCGAGGTTTACATCTTGCAAAACCTGTAGTCTTCCAAATTTTTTATTTATATTTTTTAACGTAATCATAATAAAAGAGATTTTATTTCGGGAGATTCATCAACAAAATTATCAGGCGTAATACTTGGCAGGATTTTCTCTGATTTGTCTAAAAGCGTAATCATAAAACTTCGAAACAAAAGCATCGCCGACGGATTATTCTCTGTAATTACAGCAAAAAGGCTTAGCGGATGAAAAGGCACATCGCCAATACCATCCCGGTTCAAATCATAGCCTTCATATTTATCCCAGTAATTATTATTGAAATGATTTAAAACTAAACTACCGTTTGTGCTGATATCGAAAGTATTCGAAAGAAAATTATTAAACGAGATCACATTTTCCATACAACTTGCCTGAACTTTCATTCCCCAGCCATTATCCTTAAAAATATTCCGTTCCAATTTTACACGGCTCGTCCCTTCCATATAAATTCCTGAAGTGTTGCGGATAAATTTATTTCCATTTATATAACTATCCGAAATTTCTTTAAGCAGCAAGCCGTAAGCCGCATCTCCCCAATTCTCCTCGAAATAATTGTTGAACATTTTTACATTTTTGGTAAACATTACTGCTACTCCTGCTCCATTATTTTTAAAGACATTTGAAATATAGGCATCATCATTAGAAAACATAAAATGAAGACCGTAACGTATATTGGCTTTAGAAACATTTCGCCAGATTACAGAATTAGAAACAAATTCAAAATAAATTCCGTCGCGATGACCAGAAATTCTATTTCCTATAATCTGCATACTCTCGCTTTTCCAGCAATGAATTCCGTTTCCAATACGCTGTTCTTCCTTTTGATAGGCTTTTATAGTATTGTTTTTCACAATGCAGTTAATACCTTTTTGAACATAAATTCCAAAAAAATTATTCTCTAGAAAATTGTCTTCTACGACAACTCCTGTTTTGTTGTATATTTTAATTCCACAGGGATCATTCAGGGAGGCATACCCTGAATTGATAACTTTAAATCCAGAAAAAATTACGCTATCGGCTTTAATAGAAACTACTTCATATTTTCTTTGTCCGTCTAGAATTGGCCAGTCTTTTCCCTGCAGAATTACTTTTTTATCTACAATTATATTGCCTTCGCGGTAAACTCCTTTATTTACTATAATGGTATCACCAGATTTTGCGAGTTCGATCGCCTTTTTAATGGTTTTAATCGACTTGTCTCGCCCTACTTCAATCTTCTGAGACCAAAGACAGTTTAAAAAAAATAAGAGTGAAAGACAAAAATGTAGCTTCATGATTTTATATTTTAATTTAAGACCGTATTTTACTTATTCAAAATTGCTGTCCATTCTTTTTCCTCCCCTTTTGATTGTACTTCAAATGCTTTGGCTTCACTTTTATTGGTAAAAGCGGCTGTATTACCATTCATTGGACTTTTTATCGTTCCACCCCAAACAAAAAAAGCGCTTTCAGCAGGAATCAATTCGTTGTTTTTTGTATAATCATGCACGTAGTATGCCTTAATCTTAGTGTTTGCATTGTCTCTGCAGTAATGTGACATACACGCAATATCATCAAACTTGTAAACTCTCCCTTTTTCTGTAATAATTTCTGCGCCATGTCTTCCATCACTAATTCCCATCATACAAAAATCGCAGTTGTCAACATTTAGTTTAATAGGAACAGGTTTGTCGCTAGAGCATGAAAAAAGAAAAACGGGAACCAGCAAAATGCCCAAGAGCCGACCAGATGGTTTAGCATACTTTTCTTTTACAATAGCAGCAAAAAGCAGTATTCCAACTGCAATAAGCATGCACCCTCCTAGATCGGGAATTGAATAGGCGCCAAAGTTTAACAATTGCTTATACCCCAACATTGGAGGCTGATAGGCCATTCCAGGGACTCTAATTGCAGCATTCGGATCAAGATTATGTCCATATTCATAATTCCATCTATAGAAATCGCAGGCAGACAATATTCCAAACAGCACAAAAGAAAAGAAGAATACAAAAAGTCCTTTTCTATTTGCTTTCCATGCACATAGTATCGAAATAGCGCCTAATCCAGCTAAAATAAATGGTAGAACTTTAAACTCAATAAAATCTTCTGTATGCAACGTTTTCATTCCGATATAATGGTTCAACCCGTTGATAATGTCAACATCCCCGGCAATTTTAGAGGCGTGAAGTTTTAAGGCCAAACCTTCAGGATATTGTGGCGCCGTAAGCTCTATTCTCCAGATCGGAAAAAATATAGCCCCAATCAATAGAAGTCCAGACAAGAAGAGCGCAATTTTGGAAAAAGCGGTTATTTTTTTATATCTCATAATAATTCAAAATAAAAGGGAACAAAGAATACTTTGTTCCCTTATGGTTACTGGCTATTCTTTTGGTAGATTGGTACCTACACTATAAGTAATTGGAACATTACTTCCTGCTGGTGAAACTCTCACATAACCTTGCATTTCTTGGTGCAGTGCACTACAGAAATCGGTACAATAAAATGGGAAAATTCCTTTTTTCTGAGGAACCCATTTTAATGTTAAGGTTTCTCCTGGCATAATAAGCAACTCGGCAGTATTAGCTCCTTTAATTGCAAATCCATGAGGCACGTCCCAGTCTTGTTCTAAATTCGTAACATGGAAATAAACTTCGTCGCCCACACGAATTCCTTCGATATTATCTGGTGCAAAGTGAGAACGAATACAAGTCATATAAATGTGTACTTTATTACCTTCTCTCACTACCTTAGTTTCTTTTTCTCCTTTAGTAGCATAAGCATGGTTATTCTCTGCAATTTTGTAATACTTCAACTGTCCGTTATTAATCACTTTTTCTGCGGGAATACCTTGTGCATAGTGTGGCTCGCCAATTGTTGGATAATCTAGAAGCAATTTCATTTTATCTCCACTAATATCAAATAACTGAGCACTTTGTGCCAATTCTGGACCAGTTGGCAAGAAACGGTCTTTCGTAATTTTATTGTAAACCACCATATATTTTCCAAATGGCTTTTCTGTATTTCCACCAGGAATCATTAAGTGTCCTGGAGAATAATAAGTTGCTTTTCTGTCTAAAACTTTTAAATCTTTGATATTCCATTTAACCACTTCAGACGAAACAAACATTGTAGTGTAAGCATTTCCTTTTCCGTCAAACTCTGTATGTAAAGGCCCTAAACCTGGTTTTTGAACTTCTCCATGAAGAGCAGCTTCGTATTTCACAACTGGAATTCCAGCATAATTGCCATCAAATTGTTTTTTAGCAATAGCATCTTTCAATTTTGTAAAACTGAATACAGGAATTAAAGCCGCTAATTTTCCACTACCTACAATATATTCACCTGTAGGATCAATATCGCAACCATGAGGCGATTTCGGACAAGGAATCATATAACAGATATCTTTAAGCTCAGAAGCATCAAGAGTAAGAACTTCATTTTTAATCTCAGATTTAGCAGTTTGAGTTTTTTCATCCCAAGTATTGTGAGCATATTTTGCAGGAATTCGTTTTCCTTTTCCAGCTTTAATATATTCCTCTGCTTTTTTCCAGTTTACCGCCATGATAAAATCTTTATCATTTTTAGAAGCATTAACCTCCAATAAAGTATTAGCTTGTTCTGTATTATAGCAAGAAAAGAAAAACCATCCATGAGATTCTTTTTTACCAGGGTGGCTAAGGTCAAAATTTACACCTGGAGCTACAATTTGAAAAGCAAGATCCAATTCTCCTTCTTTTCCAACTTTTACAAAACTCAGATATCCTTTAAAATTTTTCTTGTAAGTATTAATTGGAACATCTCCATTATCATTATCAGCAGGAACGCTGAAACGGCTTGCTCCTACTACATACTCTGTGTTTTGGGTAATAAAAGGAGAAGAGTGATTTCCTCCACAGTTTGGAAGTTCAATAATTTCTGCTGTCTTGAACGTTTTCAAATCAATACGTGCAATACGTGGCGTATTATTGGCATTGGCAAAAATCCATCTTCCATCAACTTCTCCATTGGTTTGTGACAAATCCAAGTGATGCTGATCATCCCAAGGCACATAACCATGCGAAGTATTCAACATAGGTTTTGTTTCTTCGCTGTACCCGTAACCACTTTGCGGATCTTCAGAAAACACCGGCATCACTCGTAACAATCTTCCGCTTGGAAGTCCGTATACACTCACCTGACCGCTAAATCCGCCCGATACAAAGTTGTAAAATTCATCATATTTTCCAGGTGCCACATATACTTTTGAGGCCGCATCGCCTTCAACAGCATCCGTAGAGTCTTTTGGTTTACACGAAACAAAAAGAGCACACCCTAACGTAACAACGAAAATCGATTTTAAAAATTTATTTTTCATAAGGCTATTTATTTTTGATTTTGATTTCTTTATTTATTTTACCCCATCATTCTGGCGCATATATTCCAAGATAGATCTTGCTTCATCTTCCGTTAATCCTTGATTAGGCATACGAATCATGCAAAGCTCTAATTGCGCCTGTAATTCAGGATCTTTATCAATCATTGGGTCTGGATTGGTAATAAAATTCATGATCCATTGAGGTGTTCTTCTTTCTGTAACTCCTTTCCATCCAGGTCCAACTAATTTTTCGTCAGTAGGTTTATGACATGAGGTACATTTTACTTCAGCCGTTTTAAGTCCTTTTTCAGCCAGTGCTTTATCTAAAGAAGCTCCTAACTCAACTGTTTCATATTTCCCGATACCTCTTTTAGGATCGTAGGATTCTGCATCAGCTGTTTTTTCTGTAGGCGCAGGAGCTGAAAAATCCTGATCGGTATTTGACTTTTCTTTTCCGCACGATACCATAAGGAAAAAACCAAACATTGTTAATAGGAATAATTTGTTCATGACTTTGTTTTTTTAATTGTTAAACTTTTGATCAAAATTCTAAAACTTGTTTTTCACAAAGTATGATTACAATCATATCCTCAAAAAAAAGTTCATAATACCTTCGTATTCTCAAAAAACAACCAATGAAGTTTTGCGTTTACATATTTTTATTTGCAGTTGTGTTTAGACCCGCTTTTCCGTTTTTGGATTACGTCGTCAACTACCATTACATCACAACTGAATTATGCGAAAACAAAAATGCTCCCGAACTTCACTGTAACGGAAAATGCCATTTGAAAAAAGAGCTGGCAAAAAGCTATAAAAATGATACGCCAGCTTCTAACGAAAAGAAAAGTGAAACAGAAACTCTAGTGCTATTTATGGTCAAAATTCCAGTATTTTACTTTAATGAAAACAGGGTTTCCCATTTCATAATGCATACATTTTACAACAACTTATATTCTCATTTAGAGGCCGTCAATATCTTTCGTCCTCCTATTATCATCTGATTTTATTTGATTTTTTTTCCTTCCGAATAGTTTCGGCAGACCCTTTATTATCATTACTTAAATCACAATCACATGAAAATTTTAAAACACACAGCACTTTTATTTTTATCAATTGTTTTATTCTCTTGCTCTTCTGATGATGCTTCAGAAATTCCAGCAGATGAAACCACGGGACTTCATAAAATACAGGAAATCGCAAATGACACTCATACAATAGAGTTATTTTCATCAACAGGTTCTTTGGTTCAGGGATATAATCATGTTTCTCTTCGAATAAAAGACAAGAAAACCAACACTTATATTCCAGATGCCGAAATCAGCTGGACACCGTTAATGCATATGGCCATGATGCAGCATTCTTGCCCAAGATCGGAAGTAGAAAAAGTAGACAAGAAAACGATTTTTGAAGGAGATATTATCTTTCAAATGGCGCAAAACGAAACGGAATATTGGGAACTAAGCATTTCATACAAAATTGATGGTGCCAGTTATACCGCAACCGACAAAATAAATGTTCCAGCATCGGCAAAACGTACCGTAAACTCATTTAAAGGAAGCGATGGAAACAATTATTTAATTGCTTACATCGCACCATCTTCTCCAAAAGTGGCACTAAACGATATGACAGTCGGTATTTATAAAATGAAGGATATGATGACTTTTCCTTTCGTTGATAATTTAAAAGTCAAAATAGATCCAAGAATGCCAAGTATGGGAAATCACGGTTCTCCAAACAATACAGATTTGCTTCAATCTGAAGCCAATGGCTTTTATAAAGGAAAACTTTCTCTAACTATGACAGGATATTGGAAAATAAATCTTCAGATTTTAAATGCTGATAATGAAATTCTAAAAGGAGAAGCGGTTACAACAGACAATCCGTCAAGCAGTCTTTATTTTGAAATTGAGTTTTAGATCTAAAAAACAACAAGAAAGAGGCAAAACACAATTTGTCTCTTTCTATTAAAGTATGAAATGATGAAAAATCTAACAGCACTCTTTTTGGCTGTGTTTTCAACAATATGCTGGGCGCAGGAAAAAGCAAATGATAGTCTTGAAACCGTAAAACTAAATGAAATAATTGTCATTGGAAATAAACCTTCTTTACATCTAAAACAATCAAAATCATTGACTTCTGTAGAAGAATATCTCTCAAAATCATCAAAAGTAAATATGATCAAAAGAGGAGCCTATGCTTGGGAACCAGTTATAAATAACATGGCTACAGAACGCACCGTGATTACGATTGACGGAATGCGCATATTTGGCGCGTGTACCGACAAAATGGATCCAATTACTTCTTATGTTGAGGTTTCAAATTTGGCCGAAGCCAGTGTAGCATCTGGACAGCAGGCAAGCTGTCACGGTGCCGGAATTGGCGGATCTGTCGATTTAAAACGCAATCAGTTTAGTAATAAAAATACAGGCTGGAACGGTAGTTTAAATTCTGGTTTTGAAAGCAATAATCTTCAAAAAATTATTGGTGCGTCTTTAGGGTATAATGATTCTCAATTTTATACCCATATCGATTTTATGCATCGTGATGCCGATAATTATAAAGCTGGTGGCAATAAAGAAGTCCCTTTTTCTCAATTTACCAAATACAATATTTCTGCTAGTGCAGGTTATTTTATAAACCAACAAAACCTTTTAGAAGCCTCTGCAATTTATGACAAAGCCAATAATGTTGGCTATCCAGCACTTCCTATGGATGTTTCTTTGGCTGAAGCTAAAATTGTATCTCTAACTTATAAATACTTGCCAAAATCTAATTTCGTAACCAATTGGGAAACAAAAGGATATTTTAATTCTATAACGCACAAAATGGATGACACCAAAAGACCTAGCGTACCCATACATATGGATATGCCAGGCTGGTCTGATACGTACGGCTATTACTCAAGAATTAAAGGAAAATTTGAAAAGCATAGTTTTCTAGCTGACTTAAACGGATTTTACAATAAATCGATTGCCGAGATGACAATGTATCCTTCAGATCCCAAAGAAAATCTGATGTTTATGTATACATGGCCCGATGTCAGAACTTTTTACAACGGATTGTCTTTAGAAAATAATATTAAAATTTCTGAAAATGATCAGCTAAGAATTGGTGCTAATCTCGGATTTCAAAACAATACCGTAGCGAATGATTTCGGATTAGCGAGTCTCCGCATTTTTTATCCGGAAATGGATGCTTCAAAAAACCGTTTCTTAAAAAGTTTTGCAGCAAATTATACCAAAAAAAACAACATGTTTGAGTTCGGATTTGGTTTGGCTTACGCCGAAAGAGCACCTTCTGTATCTGAAGGCTACGGATTTTATCTCTACAACAGCAGTGATTTTTATGATTATATCGGAAATCCAAATCTAAAAAATGAAAATGCTCTTGAAGGAAACTTTTCTATTGGTTATAAAACATCGCAATTAACCGCAAAAATTACAGGTTCTTATTTCTATTTTTCTAATTATATAATAGGTAAAATCGACCCGAATACGCTTCCTATGACTATTGGCGCTTCTGGAGTAAAAAGATATGAAGCTATAGATAATGCCAAAATATTGAATACCGACTTTAATCTGACTTACGACTTTTTAGAAAATTGGCAATTCAAATCACAACTTACTTATAGCACTGGAAAAGATAATGATGGAAACAATTTGCCCTTTATAAGTCCGATCAAATACAGCGCTGGAATCGACTTCAAGAAAGAAAATTTTAATGCTGGAATTAGTGCTTTAGGAAATCTGGCTCAAAATGAATTTGCCCAAACTTACGGACAAACCAAAACGCCAGACTATCTCATTTTTGGATTTAACGCTGGATATGCTTTTCATTGGAATCAAAACATATTGAAACTGCAAAGTGGTATTGAAAATATATTGGATCGATATTACACCACTTATGACGACTGGAATAAAATTCCGCGAATGGGTCGCAACATTTTCATCAATCTTACTTTCAGTTTTCATTAAAAATGAAATTATAAAGGTTAGCATATAAAAACAAAAATTAAACAGTATGATTAGAATCATGTTTTGAAAAAAATGATGATAATATATTTACCCTATTAAAATTATGTATTAAAATATATTTTGATACAAGCTTAAAAAATAAATCCCCAACAGCTTTATAGGTTAGAGAAGCCGAAAACACAAAGAATAAAAAATGAACAAGAATTTTTTAGTACAGGAGATCATCCGATTGAAAAAAGAAAAAAATGCCGTTATCCTGGCTCATTATTATCAAGATGAGAATATTCAGGAAATAGCAGATTTTATTGGAGACAGTCTTGAATTGGCTAAAAAAGCTCAAAACACAAATGCTGATATTATCGTTTTTGCAGGAGTTCATTTTATGGCAGAGACGGCAAAAATTTTAAATCCAAATAAAAAAGTAGTTCTACCAGATTGGAATGCTGGCTGCTCTCTTGCAGATGGCTGTCCTCCGGAAGATTTTAAATTATTTAAAGAACAGCATCCCGATCACATTGTGGTCACTTACATTAACTGTTCTGCAGAAATTAAAGCCATGAGCGATTTAGTTTGCACATCGGCAAATGCCAAAAAAATAATCGAATCTATTCCAGTAGAACAAAAAATAATATTTGCTCCAGATGAAAATTTAGGTAAATATCTTCAAAAAGAAACCAAGCGCGAACTTGTCTTATGGAAAGGCTCATGCGTTGTGCACGAAGCCTTTTCATTAGACAAATTAATAGAAATATATAACAAAAATCCGACTGCAAAAATTGCAGCTCACCCGGAATCTGAAAGTCATATTTTAAAAGCAGCACATTTTATTGGCTCAACTTCGGGAATTATTAATTTCATTAAAACGGATCCTGCTGCCGTTTTCATTGTGGCCACAGAAGCCGGTATCTTGCATGAGCTTACAAAAGCGGTACCTGATAAAACGTTGATTCCGGCTCCTACCACAGAAGACAACAGCTGTGCTTGTAGCGAATGTGCTTTTATGAAAATGAATACACTCGAAAAATTGTATTTGTGCCTTAAAAATGAAAGACCAGAAATGCTGATTAAAGATGAGCTGAGAATAGAAGCATTAAAGCCTATCAAAAGAATGCTTGAATTATCATAAAAAACGCAATAACCTTAAATCAAAATAACATGCTTAAAACAGATATACTTATAATCGGTTCTGGTATTTCGGGATTATTTTTTGCCATGAAAATAGCAAAAAAACGTCCAGATTTATCTATTGTTATAATGACGAAAGAAACAGCCAAAAATACCAATACACAGCTCGCTCAAGGCGGTATTGCTGTAGTTACAGATCATTTAAAAGACAGTTTCAACAAACACATACATGATACGCTTCGTTCTGGAGGTGGTTTGTGCGATAAAGAAATTGTTAATATGGTGATTACGCAAGCTCCAGAAAGACTTCAGGAATTAATTGAAATTGGAACTTCTTTTGACAAAGATGAAAAAGGCCAATGGAATCTAGGTTTAGAAGGAGGACATTCACAACACAGAATATTACATCATAAAGACAGCTCCGGACAGGAAATTGAGAGTAAACTACTCAAGATTATTAAGAAGATGCCCAATATTGAACTCTTAGAGAATCATATGGTCATTGATATCAATACCGAAACAAAAAAAGCTAAAACTACTTGTACCGGAGTCTTCTTTTATGAAAAAAAATACAATCGCATCAAATACATGAGAACTCGTACTATTGTTATGAGTACAGGCGGATGCGGACAGCTTTTTGAAAATACAACAAATCCGAAAATTGCAACGGGAGACGGACTTGCAATGGCAGCACGCGCGGGAGCAGAAATTGCAGATATGGAATACATGCAGTTTCATCCAACTGCTTTATATACCGGAAAAGAGAATCCACTGTTTTTGATTTCGGAAGCTGTTAGAGGTTTTGGCGCTCATATTGTAAATGATGAAGGAAAAAGATTTTTATTTAAATATGATATCCGAGGCGAATTGTCTACTCGAGATATGGTTTCAAATGCCATCAGTAAAGAACTTCAAATAAGCGGAAAAAATCATGTTTATTTAGACTGCAGACATTTAGATCCAAAAGCTTTTTCGAATCAATTTCCTGTCATCACGGCGCATTGCAATGAGTTAGGCATTAGACCTGAAAAAGATTTAATTCCAGTTGTTCCAGCTGCACATTATCAATGTGGTGGAATTAAAGTAGATCAAAATGGTGTTACTTCTATTAAAAATCTCTACGCTATTGGAGAATGCGCTAGAACAGGTCTTCATGGTAAAAACCGTCTGGCATCAAACTCTCTTCTTGAAGCTCTGGTCTTTGCACATCAGGCTTCAGAAAATGTAGACAAAACTATTGCCGAATTTATTTTTTCAACCAAAATATTAATTCCGAAGTTTCCAAAAGCACATCAAATCGACGATTACCTTGCTTTTGAAATACTTAAAAAAGAATTGCAAAAGCTCGTTACTTCATTTTATACAAGTGAAGAACGCGATGGCGAATTGGCTTTTGAAAAAATAAAAGAGCTTCATAATTATGCCGTTTCGCTTACAGAAACACACGAAATTACGATTCCGTTTATCGAATTTTCAAATATGATTGCTGTTTCTTTATTGATAATTAAGCAATGTAAAACTGCAACGGACCAAAAAATATGCTGAAACCAAAATTAATCTATACCCCTAACCATTATGAAATTAACAAGCAAAACAACCATTGGTGAAATCGTAGCAGATGATTTCAAAACAGCAGCCATTTTTACAAAATTCCATATCGACTTTTGCTGCAAAGGATATCGAACAATCGAAGAAGTTTGTAAAAAAAGAGACATACAAGAAAGTGTTCTTATTGAACATATTGAAAAAGCAAGAAGCAGTTCTGCCAATCAGTCTTTTGATTACAAAAGTTGGTCACCCGACATGATTGCAGATTATATAACCAAAACCCATCATAGATATGTAGAAGAAAAATCTCCTGTTATTTTGGAGTATTTAAATAAATTGTGCGGTGTTCACGGTGCGATTCATCCAGAGCTTCATGAGATCCATACTACTTTTTCTAAAACGTATTTGGATCTAACAGCTCATATGAAAAGAGAAGAGTTGGTTGTTTTTCCTTTTATCAAAAAAATGAAAATCGCACACAGTAAAGGTCAAGAACTGGAAACACCGCCTTTTTTATCTATCGAAACTCCAATAATAACATTAAAAGAGGATCATGTAACCGAAGGACAGCGTTTTAAAAGAATTGCGGCATTAACCAATAACTATACCCCACCTCTTGGCTCATGCAATACTTATAAAGTTGCTTTTCTGATGCTGGAAGAATTTGATAAAGATTTAAAAAAGCATATTCATTTGGAGAATAATATCTTGTTTCCAAAAGCAATTGAACTTGAAAAAACATTTGAAAAAGTGTCTTAAATAAAAAAAATACCATGGAAAAATATGTAATCAAACGCAACGGAGATTATAAGCCTTTTGAAGCTTATAAAATTCAAGATGCCATTCAGAAAGCCTTTCAAAGCGTCAATCAGCCTATAGACAAGAGAATTTTTAAAAACGTTCTTTCTGGTCTTGAGGTAAAGTTTTCGTGGCCTGTAGAAGAAATTCAGGACATGATAGAAAGAGCGCTTTTTGAAAATGGATATTTTCAGGCCATGCGTTCGTTTATCATTTATCGTCATACCAGAAAATTGCAACGAGAACATATTAATGGTTTAAACGATGACACCACTTATATAGACAGTACACAAACTGTTGAAGAATACATTAATCAATCCGATTGGAGAATTAATGCCAATGCCAATATTTCGTATTCAAACGCTGGCTTAGTCAGCAATACCGCAGGAAAAGTTATTGCCAATTATTGGCTCGATAAAATATACAATAAAGAAGAAGGTTCTGCTCATAGGAATGGCGACATACACATCCATGATTTGGATTGTCTTACCGGATACTGCGCTGGTTGGAGCCTACGTGTGCTATTAAATGAAGGTTTTAATGGCGTGCGTGGCCGTGTCGAGAGCAGACCTCCTTCTCATTTTAGAGAAGCATTGGGGCAAATGGCAAATTTCTTAGGGATTTTGCAAAGCGAATGGGCAGGCGCTCAAGCTTTCAGCTCTTTTGACACCTATTTGGCTCCTTATGTTTTTAAAGATCAGCTTTCTTATGAAGAAGTTTTAAAAGGAATTAGAAGTTTTGTTTACAATCTAAATGTGCCTGCACGTTGGGGACAATCGCCTTTTACGAACATTACTTTGGATTGGAATGTTCCAGAAGATTTAAAAGAACAGATTCCGACAAGAAATGATCAGCATTTGTTTTTGAAGGTTACTGATGAAAACTTGATTTCGGAAGCTAAAAACAGAGGTGCTCAAAAATTGATAGACTTAAAATATGGAGATTTTCAGAAGGAAATGAATCTCATTAATAAAGCCTATTATACCATTATGACCGAAGGAGATGCAAACGGACAGCCGTTTACGTTCCCGATTCCAACCGTAAATATTACAGAAGATTTTGACTGGCAAGGAGAAAATGTCGATTTACTTTTTGAAAATACAGCTAAAATAGGTTCTTCATATTTCCAGAATTTTATTGGAAGCCAATATATTTTGGACGAAAATGGAAACCGAATTGAAAACCCAGAAGCTTACAAACCAAATGCCGTACGAAGTATGTGCTGCCGTTTACAGCTCGATTTAAGAGAATTATTAAAACGCGGAAATGGTCTTTTTGGTAGTGCAGAAATGACGGGAAGCATTGGTGTTGTAACTATAAATATGGCGCGTCTAGGATATCTACATAAAGGAAATATCCTCACTTTATTTGAACATTTAGACGAATTACTTCAAATAGCCAAATCGACTTTAGAGAAAAAAAGAATCTTTATTCAGCAAATGTACGACCGCGGACTTTATCCGTACACACAGCGATATCTAAAACATTTTAGAAATCATTTTTCTACCATTGGTGTAAACGGAATGAACGAAATGGTGCTCAACTTTTCTGAAGGGAAACAAAATATAACGGACACCTCAGGAATACATTTCGCTACAGAGATCCTAGATCATATTCGATTGCGAATGAAGCAGTTTCAAGAAGAAACTGGAAATCTCTATAATCTAGAGGCAACACCAGCCGAAGGAACAACATATCGTTTTGCAAAAGAAGATAAAAAGCGTTTTCCAGAGATTTTACAAGCGGGTCAAAATGAAAATATTTACTATACCAATAGTTCACAAATTCCGGTCGATCATACCGATGATCCTTTTGAGGCTTTATTGCTTCAAGACGAATTGCAATGCAAATATACTGGAGGTACAGTTTTGCATCTTTATATGAGAGAAAAAATAAGCAGTCCAGCAGCCTGTAAAAACTTCGTGAAGAAAGTTTTAACTGGCTTTAAACTACCATACATAACCGTAACACCAATTTTTAGCATCTGCCCTATTCATGGCTATCTAAACGGAGAACATGAATATTGCCCAAAATGCGACGAAATTTTACTCAATAAAAACAATCAAAAACACTTGGCTTATGAAAACGAAAACGCTTAAAATTCTAGAAGAAAAAAAATCCCAAAGAAGCAAATGTTTGGTTTATACACGTGTAATGGGATATCACAGACCTGTAGAAAGTTTTAATATTGGAAAAAAAGGTGAACACCAACAACGTACCCATTTCGAAGAAAGCATTATCTATTAAAGGAATATTTAGCCTCACGCCTTTTACTTTATTAGATTATCCGCACAAAACAGCCTGCATAGTGTGGTTTGCGGGCTGTAACATGCGGTGTTTGTACTGCTACAATCCAGACATTGTTTTAGGTAAAGGAAAGATTGATTTTAATGAAGTTCTTTCTTTTTTAAAAACTAGAAAAGGACTGTTAGACGGTGTTGTATTGAGTGGTGGCGAATGCACTTTACATAAAAAAATAATTGATTTTATAAAAGAAATCAAAGCAATGGGATTTGAGGTTAAAATAGATACCAACGGTTCCAATCCAAAAATATTAAATAGCCTGATTCGTGATCAATTAATTGATTATGTCGCGTTAGATTATAAAAGTCTTCCTCATACCTTTAAAAAACTAACGCAATCAGGCTTATTTTCAGAATTTGATGAAAGTTTAGAACTTTTGATTCAATCGAATATTCCGATTGAAGTTCGTACCACTTTTCATTCTTCTTTAATTAAAGAAAATGATTTTGTAAAGATGATCGAATATTTAGAAACAAAGAATTTTGAAGGAAATTATTATATACAGCATTTTATGAATAATGTGCCAACACTTTCAAAACTAGACGATTCAAGTAAAGAAATACAACTTAAAAACTTCTCCACTCCAAAAATAAAAGTTATTTTTAGAGATTGATAACTCAAAATGAATACGTTATGACTTTACATCATTTTGTACTTATAATTCATCTATTGGCAGCGACAATTTGGGTTGGCGGACATTTACTTTTGGCTATTTGTTATCTTCCCACAGCGTTGAAGAAAAAAGATCCGGAGATTATTTTAAATTTTGAAAAGAAATTTGAAGCACTAGGCATGTCTTCTCTTGCTTTACTAATTATTACAGGAATCTGGATGGCCTATGATTTTGGCGTAACAGCCGAAACTTGGTTTCATTTTTCGAGCGGATTTGAAAAAGTAGTTTCCATAAAACTGATTTTACTCTTCTGCACTTTTATCTGTGCCGTCTGCGCTCAATTTTTTGTTATTCCGAATCTTAAAGAAAGTAATATTTACAGAATTGCCATAATTATTCTAACGGTTACTTCAATAGGAGTTGCAATGCTGGTTTTAGGATCGACACTGCGTTATGGCGGAATTTAATTAACTCAACTAACTGATTTTTAATGCAAACGCAATCTCGATTTTTTAGGGATTGCGTTTTTTACTTTATAACATATTATTACGACATCATACCTACAAGTATAGGCCCGAATGCCGTCAATAGTATATTGGCTAATGCGTAGGGAATAGTATAACCTAAAACGGGAAATTTGCTCCCTGATGCATCTTGAACCGCTTTTAATCCAATTGTTGAGGTTCCAGCACCTGTTTGAGCGCCAAGTAATATTAATGGGTTTATTTTTAATACATATCTTCCAAAATACAGTCCGATGATATGAGGAATTAAGGCAACCGCTACACCCGCTAATAAAATACCAAAGCCAGTTTCTTTAAGACCTGAGATAAAACTTGGACCAGCAGCAAGACCCACAAGTCCTATAAATGTTGCAAGACCAACATTGTCAAATATCCACAAGGCGGGTTCTGGAATTCTGCCAAAAACCGGAGTTCTCGAATGCAGCCAACCAAAAATAAGTCCCATTACCAACGCGCCACCACTTGTTGTTAACGTTACTGAAACGCCGAATAAGGTTACCGAAAGCAAACCTAAAAGTCCACCAAGGACAATACCCAGACCAACAAAAATGATATCGGTCTCGGGGCTTAAACGATCCAGATAACCTATTTCTTTCGCTGCTTCTTCTAGTTTTGCAGGCCTGCCTGAAAGATTCAAAATATCACCTCTATTTAAAACCGTCTTCGATTCAAGCGGTATCTCATGATTTTCTCTGGTTATTTTGTTTAGCATTAATCCATGATAAAAACTGCTTTTTCGAAGAGACTTTACTGTCATCCCTTCAATTGCCTTATTGGTAATTGTAACATCTAAATGTGCTAGTGGGAAATTTAGCAATTCTTCGTCCAAAACTTCTGGTCCAATAGAAAAGAGGCTGTCCAAAATGATTCCATGCTGTGCCATAATAACCATTACATCATCTTTTTGAATTATAGTATCGGGATTTGGATCTAGCAATTGATCTTTATGGCGTATCCTCTGGATCACAATATTCTTGTTAGAAATTAATCTTTCAAACTCACTTATACTGATTCCGGTCCATTTCTCATTGGTTATTCTGTAAGCACGAATAATCCAT
Organism: Flavobacterium sp. LK-23; assembly: GCF_058135255.1. NCBI lineage: Bacteria > Pseudomonadati > Bacteroidota > Flavobacteriia > Flavobacteriales > Flavobacteriaceae > Flavobacterium > Flavobacterium sp. LK-23. The sequence continues at coordinate 19,480 of NZ_JBYUVT010000020.1, read as the reverse complement.
CTCTGATAAGCGCTTTTCATTCCTGGACCATATTCAGTTTCTCCTGAAATGGTTTCAGCCAATTTATCGCTTTCTTTCACTAAATCAATACCAAGCAATTTTGGAGCAATTCCAGTCAGAAAAAAAACAAAAGATGCTGCTCCTACCAGATAAGTTACAGAATAAGCTACGGGAATATTATTGATTAATCGGCTTTTTTCTGCATCAGCAAGATTTAAGTGGCTGATAGCATCTGATGCAGTACCAATCACGGTAGATTCAGAAAACGCTCCTGCTAATAATCCGGCTGCTGTTCCTACATCGTATCCTAAAAAAGTAGAGACCGAATATGCCACTAATAGGCACGATAAACAAATTACCAAGGTGAGCAGTAATTGCGGAAATGCATTTTTTTTAAAACCTTGAAAAAATTGAGGTCCAACTTTATATCCTGTAGAAAACAGGAAAAAGTCAAAGAAAATAGTTTTTACAATATCTGGAATTTCAATATCCAACTGGCCAATTAACACTCCAGCAAACAAAGTTCCTAATACAACACCAATTTTAAATGTACCTATCTTAATACGCCCTATTAAGAATCCAAGAGCTAAGCATAAGAAAAGTGCCAGTTCAGGATGTGCTCTAAGTATAGCTGTAACCATATTGCCTTTTTTTTTCATATAAATTTAATCAAAAAAAGACAGCAACACATTATATTTCAATTATTTACAAGAAATTAATTATACCCACATTATAATAAACAGAAAAATAAAAGTGGCGGATATAAAAACTAACTCTTAAATAATTTTTCATCCAAATAAACAAACCTGTCTGGCCGGCTTCATCTTCGCTGGAAAAAACAGAAAACTAAAAAATCTAAAACCAACTGGCAAGCAGCTTGAATTAGAAACAATATAAAAAAAACAGCCCGAAGGCTGTTTTAATTTTTATGAGATATCGCCATAAACATCTGATTTTCCACAAATATTAGAGGGAGTATTTGCTTTCGGATTTCTTTCCCAAGACCTCAATTATCTTCATTTAAAGATCATCCTCAATCAATTCATTTATGAAATATTCTAAATTTTGCCTATCATACACCTTAGGATAATGATATCCATTAATAAAAAGTGTAGGCGTTAATTGGAAATGGTTATTTTGGCACCAGATGAACTGTTTGGCAAATAATTCATCGATTTTCAAAATATCAAAATCTATTTTATATTTCTGTAGCCATTCGCCAATATTTTTCTCTTCAAACCAATTGGCTAATGCTTCGCTATAAGCCTCTTGTCCCTTTTCCAGATAAATTGCCATCAGGCTCCTTAACAGCAGTTTTTTCTCATCTCTTTCTTTTTCAATATCAATCCCCATCAGCACATTGATTTTTACTTTTTCTCCATGAAGCTTCAAAATTTTAGCCAATAATGCATCGGCATCCTTACAGTAGCCGCAAAAAGGATTTGTGATTATGGTTATTTGGACTTTACTGTTTGCATTTCCAAGTTGGATTGGACTTTGAAGCATATCTAATTTTGATCTGGATAACAAGACAATCTTAAAAATTTTATAGTTGCGTATAAATCTCGTCGCTTTAAAATTCATTTCTTTCAGCTCATTATGCTTTGCCAACATCTGTTTGAGCAGTGACCAAATAAATGATATAGCCAGAAATAGGAATGCAAATATTAAAATTGATCTGAGCGAAATGCCTACACTGTTTTCAAGAAATACTTCGACATACAATAGCTCTGCCAATAAAGTAAATATTATTGCCAAGCATATCGGGCACCATTTTTTTTCAACTATTTTTTGATAATAAAGCGATAGGACAATGATCGGTATAGTACAATAGAGCAATGCTTTTTGAATTATAAAAAAATCATTTGAATTTCCGGCAAGTATCAATACAAAGAGGCCTATAAACTGAGACGCAAAAAACACGATGCTTAAACTACTGAAATTTAAAAATTTGAATAATTTCCATTTATCTGAGTTAAGTATAGCCTCACAGCTTGTGTCGTTTGAAATATTGCAGAATTTTGCAATTAATGCGCTCTTTGTACCAAACAGATCTTTTAGTGCCGCAATTGAAAACAAAAGGCCGATCATTGGGAAAATGGCAAAAATCTTTGTCGTAAGGCTTTCATCAGCATTGAAATATAGGATGCCAAGCAGAATTAAAGATAAAGAGGGCAAAATGAATGAATAATTATTTTTAGATCCCGTTTCAATTTCATTAGTCTTTTCTGCCAATAAAACAGTCCCGCCCCATCTTTGCTCCAAAAGCTCTCTATCATATTCAACTATTTTTTTTCCTTTATATGTGAAATAGGAACTTTCTTTCCTTTCAATAAAATAGGGCGTCTTTTTACCATTGTCATTTTTTAGAACGGCAATAAATCTATCGGGCAAAATTTCAATATCATCGAAATCAATATTTATAGCAAAATTTTCTATAGAGAAAAAATTTAAAGTATCCGATATAGCCAGTAAAGTGGGGTAATCAGGATGCGACTGCACCTGGAATGAAAATTCAGATTTATCAATTGGTAGTTCTTCTTTTTCTAAATACTGAAAAAGATAAGTGAAATTTTCGGTCATATATTAAGCTCTTAATCTAAATGTTTTAGAAATTTTATTCTTTGTCAAAAGTTTTTTCAAGTATTTTTTTTAATTCCATTTTATTTTCATCTCCACTGCCTTTCCATCGTCCAATTATTTCGCCCCGTTTGTTAATTAGAATCTTAACAGGAATTGCTGTCACAAGATAATTATCTTCAATTTTTGTCTGATTTTCAGCAACGGATATATGCTTCCATAAACCAATTTTTTCATCGGCGATTGCTTTCCTCCATGAATTTAAATTCTTATCTCTGGATATGCTGATAATTTCAAATCCTTTATCTTTATATTTCTCATAGGCATCTTTAAGAAAAGGCAGATCATCCCTGCAAGGCTCGCACCAGCTGGCCCAGAAATCTATCAGAACATATTTTTTTTCCCGAAAGGTTGCCAGAGGGATCACCTCTCCATTATAATCTTTTAATATAAAATCAGGAGCAATGCTTCCCACTTTACTGTTTCTAAAGTCGGAGATTCTTTTAAAAAGCCTCACTCCCGATGGAGATTCTTTTACTTCTTTTGACAGTCCATCAGCAAGAGAAATAATAGTTTCATAATTTAAAAGCCCTTCTTTCTTAGCCAATCTGTAGTAAAGTAAAGAGGGAGCTATAAACGAAGACGGATTCTGCCTGATAAAATTAAAATCCATCTCCATTTCTGTGATTTTATTTTGATCTGACAGTTTTTCCAAAATTTCCAATTGATGTTCCAGTTCCAATTTAATCTGCGGGTCTGAGGCGACAGTGATCCTGTCAAAATACGATCTTATAAGCAATGAGATAGAATCTCTTTTACTATATACGCCGTTTTTTACTTTTTGAAGTTGGGAATATTCGTCTTGTGTTTTACTGCCCTTCACCTCTGCTGTTGAAAAATCATAAAAATCTAACTTTATTTCCATTATGGCTGGTTCAAGGAACAATTCTATAGAATTGCTTCTGCTCATACTAAACTCTCGATTATTGCATAAAGTGGCTCTTGTGGGATAATCGATATTTCCTTTCAAAATAAATTTGTTATTATCTATTTTAGCCGAGTCATAGATTCTTTTGTCGCCAACTTCGTAAACCAGATAGATCTTATCAATACTTAATCCTTTACCTGCACCCCTTAGTTCGAATGCAGTTCTATTGCCTAATTTCTGGGCAGATAGAGAAATGGAAACTAAAAAAAGAAGAAGAGCCGTTTTGAACATTTTTTTTGTGTTTCCTAAACAGCTAATTTCAGGACAGTTTAACAAGGAGATTTTTTTTAAATAATGCATTGGCTTATCTATTTAAAGAAGCAGGAATGACAATTCCTGCATTTCTATTTTTTAATGTCAGTAAAGGAATTGCATGCAATTCCTTTACTTTGTTAACTAGGATTGGATAATCTTAGCAGTCGCACTTTCCGTTTCTGCAGTAGTCGCAGTATCCATCACAGCCTCCTGCATCGCCTCCGCATTCCTCACCGCATTCTTTCGTTGCAGCTCCGCACTCGTCACAGCCTCCAGAAATCATTCTCATTTGATCTCTTTTAAGAGCATTTTCTTTCATGTCTTTAAAACTCATTTTTTTCATGATTTTCATGTTTGTTATAGTTAATAATTAATTGAAAATCTTTCGCAGATCATTTCTCTAAAATCTACCACGTGCACTTGGTTTGTTTTTTATAGTTATCTGCTATAGATTTACTCTTTTGTTCTTTGTTTCACATGATCGATATCTCAAATTAAGCCGTACTGTAACAATAATCAAAATTGATTTCTAATAGTGAGTATGCCATCAGGCAGTCAAAAAAAATTCCACCTACATTAATTAATGTCACTTCTTTTCCTGATTTTTTGTTTTGTTTTTTAAATTATATAATAATTTTTTTACACATTCATTAAATAAAATACAAATACACTTGTTAATATATTTTATAATACATTCTTCTATAATTTTTTGCAAATTGATTTAGATGTATTTTAAAATCATAATCACATTATCATTAATAAAAAATTTGTCAGATTTTATTTCGATGTAAATATATTAATTCTATCAAATTAATCAAATTTAAAATACAATTAATTCAATATTTTATCCAGCCGGAAGAACTAACAATATCTTAAAGAAATAAATCAATTTTGAACTTCAGTCCAACGACATTTTAGGATTTAAATTTCCTCAACAAATTAGGGCGTAAAATAGCAGCGAAACCACAACCCTTACCAATAATTCTACTAATCTTATTTAATCCTTAGAAATAAATTGTCCCTAAATAATCTTCTCATTCCCCCGTCACCAGTTAAAATCAAAAATAAAATAAGTCTGAGAAAAAAGATGAAAATTATAACTAACTAAAAGTACAAGAGGGAATTAAATAATTCCCTCTTATGATAAAAGTCAAATTTATGACATGACTAATTACTTTCTTTTATCTTCTCGATTTTCTCTATCATTTTTTCTGCGTTTCCGTTTGTTCCGCCAAGTTTTATTGCTTTTGCATAGCTATTTAATGCCAAATCGTACTGTTTATTAATATAATAGGCTTCACCTAAACTGTCAAACAGATTGGCATTTGAAGAAAACTCTTTTGTTGCCAACTTGAATATCTCTATTGCCCCATTAGTTTTGCCGGCCCTTAATAGTTCATATCCCAATGCATTGAGTTCGCTCGGATTCCCAAAGCTGTATTCCTTTTCAGATTTTTTTTTGAGCAGATAGTAAGCCTCAATGCCTTTCTCTACATCATTTAGCGTTTCCTTTCTGATAGCTAAATGAATAGATTTTTTAGGGATTTCGTATTCCTTTCCTAACATTAGGCTGTGGATGCTGTAGCCTAGATCCCAAACCCTATTCAGATTATTGGACAATAGGATTATCGTTATCTTATTTTTAAAATCGTTTAAGAAAATAGATTCAAATTTATACGATACCCCATTGTGCCTCTGCAGCTCGTCTTTTTCGAAGTATCTGCCAAGTGATCCGCCTTCGTCGACTGCATATGGGTTTTCTAGCAGTGTGTAAAAGGATTTCTCGGATATCAGACGGTTGCTATTCATTCCTTCAATCCATTTATAAAGATCATTTGTATCCGTCCAGAGCCATCCGCTAATAAATTCCAATTCTGGACATCTCGCATTATCCAAATCATAACAAGACGTTCTATTTTTATAGCCAGATTTCGGATCAAATACCGAGTTTGTCATTTTCAATGGTCCAACTATATTTTTAAGGACAAATTCCTCGTATGACATTCCGGATACCTTTTCAATAATTCGTCTCTGTAAAAACACATTGCTATTGTCATACCTGTAGGCAGTTCCGGGCTCAAACAGCAAACTGTCGCTGTTTCTCAAGATTTTCCAAGCCTCTTCGTCATTTTTAGGCACTATGGGGTCAATTCTGGCAATGCCGCTAGCATAATTGATAAGATGCCTTATCGTAACTTTTTCTGACCATTTTGGCAATCCCAAATCAAATTTGGATATATGGTCATCAAGATTAAGAAGCCCGCGTTCAGCTAGAATCATTATTGAAACGGCATTAAATTCCTTTGCGATAGAGCCAATATTGAATATGGAATTGTCACTTAGGAGAGTCTTCTTGGTTTCATCGGTAAAACCGAATGATTTCTGATAGATAATTTTATTGTTTTTAACGATAAGGACGTTCCCATTAAATAGCCCTCTTTCATAGGACGTTGCCATTAGGGAATCAATTTGTCCGAAAACGGCTGACTGTCGTGGGATGGAATTTTGAGGTGTCTTCTTCGCTTCTTTAACGTCACTTGATTTTTGGGCAGAAAGCACATTTGCAGATAGAATGGCTGCCAATAATAAAAACTTGATCTTCATTTTTAATAAATTTTTCGGAGATAGAATTTTGATTGATTGTCTAAAACTTTCTGCAAATATGCTTTAAAACGCTTCAATACGCGACCGATTAAAAAAAGTCGAACCCTTTTCTTGGAAAAAAATGAATTAATTCGAGTCTTTTCTAAAATCAGTCGGAGTTTTTCCGGTATATTTTTTAAAAGAAGAGCTAAACGATGATTTGGAATTGAAGCCTACCTTATAGAGAATTTCAAGAATGGTAAGCTCTTTCTCCAGAGGATCTTTTAGAATTTCTTTAGCTTTTTCAATCCTATACTCATTTACGAAATCGAAAAAGTGCTTATCCATATATAGGTTAATCAGCGCAGACAAATCTTTAACGGGCATTTTCAATTGTTCAGCCAAATCCTGGATCGTCAATGAAGAATCCAGGTAAGGTTCCTTTTCAATCATAAAATCTTTCAAGGATTCTATCTGTCTATTTTTTTCCTCATCCATTGCAGGAGGCGATTTCTGTTTCGAGACAGCATCTGCAATCGGTTTAAATTGGGAATTGATGCCTCTGAAAAACTCTGGATTATTTAACGCCGCAAACAGATACCAGCAAGTGCAGAATAAAAACGCAAACCCGTCAAGAGTTACAATCCAAGCTCTTACTTCTCCCAAACCAAAGATAAAAGTAACCAGCCACCTTAAAAGCACTATAAAATGTAAAGCATAATATAGAATTGTTACTCTATAAAGTGCATTAAGCAAAGAGATATCCGGATTCGTATAATTCTCAAGATAGACGGTTTTAGCTTTTTTAACCGCCAAAAATGAAGCGATAAAATAAACTTGAAATAAAATTTCGAAAAGAAAATAAAAAAACTGCATGACAGATGTTTGATTCATAGCGTTTATGAAACTCACTTTCGCGACTCTATCCTGAAAATATATCCCCGTCATTAAATACAGATTGAAAGCGGCAAACGGAATGACGTGCAGTAAATGCTTCGGTTTCAATCTAAAGCCAGAAAAACAGATCGACAATACATAGAGATAAAAAGAGGCTGGAGCCAAATAGTTGATGGTCCATCGAAATGCTTCTAGATTGATGTAATTAACAGGGAAATCACGCATCAAAAATTTCAATGCATCTGCAGCACATGCAAAAAGAAAAAAGGCAAGAAGGCAATTTGCCAATTTATATTTTGTTTTAACGGTAAACAGAAATAAGGCAAGAAACAGCACCAAAAATATTCCTATAAGTGCCGCTATTTCCAAAAAGCTGTATCTGTTCATAGTTTTTTAACTTAGGCGCAATTTAGAATTTAAATGGGAAAATCTAAAAAAGTATGTATGATTTTGTCCAAATTTTAAAAATAAAATGAAACTACAATCTCTCTATCTTAAAATAAGCAAGCTCCTCCCCGTTTCTTATCAGATTGTTTAATCGTTTGAACCCCACTTTTTGCAGCACATTTTGCGATCCGGCGTTCTCAAGATCTGTTATGGCTACAACTTCATTTGTCTTTGTATTTTCAAAGCTATATTGAGTCATAGCTCTGCATACTTCTGTGGCAATACCTTTTCCCCAATATGCTCTACTAAGCACATACCCGATCTCTATCTGATCTGTATTGTGAACAAAAATACGGGCAACACACATTCCGATAAAACTATTATCCGCAGGGTCGAATATTGCCCAACGGCTGAGATTTTTGTTTTTATAATTTTCTTGCAGTTCATTAAACATTTCGGCACATCTTTCTGGTGAAGTATCAGGAAGATATTGCGTCACCTGTTTATCTACAAAAAGATCAAAGAATGTCTGTTTTTCTTCAGGCAAAAATTCGCGGATAATTATTCTAGGGCTTTGATAAATAATATGCATTGGTAGTATTAGTATAAATGAATTATAAGCTATTTTCTAAATTAGTAATAGAATTTTTCTTTTGTAAATATATCGAAATTTTTAAATCACAAATAACATTCGCTGATTAGAGAGATCAAAACAAAAATTAAAAATAGTCCGAATCTTTCATCCAGGTTATTTGATTATCTTCATGAAATATGGGACAAAGAATTATACTTTTATCTCCTTTCTCATTGAGAATGTACCAATCTGTAGTAGTATCAACTATTAAATCAAGATATTTTTTTTTCTCTTCTGATTGAGCCAAAACCAAATCATCATCCTCAACTCCTTCACCTAATAAAATGCTATCATTTATAGAGAATTTAATATAGTCAGCCAAATGTTCATTTTCAGATGGTTCAGCCAAATAATCAAATTTAAACGAAATATCTCCCGAACTCCTCATATCCCAGTTGGTTTCAACAATCGATCCGATATTAAGGTCCCTCCAATACAATTCGAATTTCTTCATTTCTTTTTACTTTAGTTTAATTCTCTATTTATAAAACATTCCAAACTTACACCAACCATTCACTAACCAACTTCCTATACGTCTCTCCTATTGGTAAAGCATTACCGCTTTTCATTAGAATCTGATTTCCATCAATAACCTTAATTTTATCCTTTGGAATAATATACGAACGATGAATTCGAATAAACTGATTCGGAAGTTTCGCCAAAATATCTTTCATATTCTCCAATGCCATAATTTTTTCGTCATTGGTATGGATGCGGATATAATCTCGTAATCCTTCAATATATAAAATATCGTTTAGAGCAATTTTATAGTGCTTTCGGTCCGCTTTTACAAATAGAAAATCATCTCCCGCTTTTTCAGTAGTTTGAAACGTTTCCTGCCAGCGAATGAACTTTTCTACACTTTGATAAAAACGATTGAACGTAATGGGTTTTAGCAAATAATCAATCACATGAAATTGAAAAGCTTCAAGCGCATATTGCGGATAAGCAGACGTAATAATAAAATTATATTTCTGATTGAACATCTGCATTAATTCAATTCCTGTCAATTGCGGCATCTGGATATCAATAAAAATCAAATCGACAGATTCTGTATTTAAAACTTCAATTGCTTTAAAGACATCACTGTCAGCATACAGAACATTTAACCTTGAAATTTTAGAAGCGTAATCGGCAATTAATTTGACAGCAAACGGCTCGTCATCCAGAATTATGCAGTTTATTTTTTTAGTCATTTTAAATCTATTTCTAGTTCAGCCGTAAAATGGTTTTCGTCGTTTGTGATTTTTATTTGATGTTTTTCGGGATAATGAATCTGTAAACGCTTTTGCAAATTATCTAATCCGATTCCGCCCAAACTATCTTTTTTCTGCGTTCCGATTTTATTTTTCACTTTAAAAATCAATTTTTCAGAAGAAACCTTTAGCTGAATTTCTATGGGTTCTGAGTCTGAAACTTCTCCGTGCTTTAAAGCATTTTCTACCAAAGGCGACAAAATGTATGGCGGAATTTCTTCAAATTCATTTTTGATTTCGACATTCAAATCAACTCGAACATTTTCCTGATGCCTCAATTGTTCGAGTTCAATATACGCTTTTATATAATCAACTTCGTCTGATAATTTAATCTTTTCTTTCTGAGATTCATAAGTTGTAAAACGCATAATCTGGCTCAATTTATCAATCGCAGTCAAAGATTTATCTGATTGAAAATAAACCATGGAGTAAATGTTATTTAAAGTATTAAATACAAAGTGAGGATTAATCTGTGCTTTCAAAAATTTAATCTCGGTATTCTTATTTTCTTCTAGAATAAGCTTGTTATATTCCAAAAGACGAATCGAATAAATGACAAACCAAAGAAACGAACTCAAAATAATCGCCATACTGCTGTAATGCAAATTGTCGAGCATATAGTTCAGAAAATTAACATCGGTATAATTTACTTTATCAAATAAAAGTTTGGTTACAATTTGCTCAAAAAAGAATCTCAGAAAAGTAAAAACGAGATACGAAACAAAAACTCCTGCAAAAAGTCTTTTCCATTTAAAAGTCTTAAAAACCGTTTTCATTACAATCAAATAATTGAAATAAAACGTAATAATAAAAACGATAAAGTATGTACAAAGAAAAAGATCAGGTACAGAAAATTGTCTTCCAATCGGGTTTTTCACGAAAGTGAAATAAAGAATTAAAATCCAATAAATAAAATGAATTAGACATTCGAGCTTTTTGGTAATGGTTCCTTTATACATTCGGTATATTTTTAAAACAAAGATATACATTCATGAAAAAGCATTTTTACGGGTTTGCAGATTAATCGAAGGGGTTTGTCGATAAAAGTGGTTTTTGGGTTTTAATTCTAACAGTTTTGTCCTGTAATTAATTTTAAAACCATGAACAGAATCATTTTAGTATCAGTCTTATTTCTATTTCAAATTAACGTATTTGCCCAACAATTTTCAGTAAAAGGAAAAATCATCAATCAGAACAAAACGCCACTCGAATTTGCAACGGCAACTTTATTAAAAGGAGATAAAACTTTATATCAACAAGCTTCAACGGATAGTTTAGGTAACTTTATTTTAAATACTGAAAAAGGAAACTATAGCTTAATTATAGAACAGTTTGGAACCGAATTCACCAACGAAGAAATAATCGTAAATCAAGATCTTGATTTAGGAACAATCGAGGTGAAAGAATTGGTACAATTAGAGGGCGTAACTGTAAAATCAAGAAAAAAATTGGTAGAGCAAAAAGTAGATCGTTTGGTTTTTAATGTCGAAAATTCTGTTGTTGCAACTGGCGGAACTGCTTTGGATGCTTTAAAATCAACCCCAACATTGAGAGTTCAAAACGAAACGATTTCTATTGTTGGAAAGGGTGAAGTTTTGGTTATGATTGATGATCGTTTGAATAAAATGACTCAAGAAGATCTCGTTGCGTTTCTAAGATCGATTCCGGCAGATAACATTAAAAGTATTGAAGTAATTACAACGCCTCCAGCAAAATATGAAGCGGAAGGAAATAGCGGCTTAATCAATATTAAATTGAAAACTGCTAAAGCGAATTCGTGGACTGCTAATCTCGGAACTACCTATACACAAAGAAGTTATGCAAGCGGAAACATCAATGGATTATTTATTTACAATTACAATAAACTTTCGCTTCAAGCTTCAATCAATAAAGGAACAGAGCAATTTCGCACGACATCAGATAACCGAATTTATTATCCTAATGAAGTTTGGAAACAAGATATTGCAACCAAATCAAAAACCCATTTATTGAGCATTGGTTTTGGTGCCGATTATAAGCTGACCGAAAATTGGACTTCTGGAGTAAAATATTTGGGAAGTTTTAATGACAGAAATGTAGCAAATAATCCGCTCACAACTCGTTACAATACTGCGGGAGAAATCAATTCTTATGTATTGTCTCATGTAAATGCACAGAACAAACCGCAGATGAATTCGGTAAACTGGAATAACGTTTTTAATTTAAATAATGAAGGGGAAAACATTACAGTAGATTTGGATTATTTTGACTACCAAAAAGACGATTCACGTGCGTTTTCGGGAAATGAAATGGATAATCAGAAAGAAAATATTCCTGGAACTTATTTTGCAGCAATTAATTCTAACTTGAACCGATTGAAAAATTATTCAGCAAAAATGGATGTTTATCTTCCTTATTCTTGGGCGAATATTAGCTTTGGCGGAAAAGGATTTTATACGAATACTAAAAATAATTTAACGGTTTTTGACAACGAAACTGGAACTCCAATTCTGGACACCAATTATTCTAATATATTCACGTACAAAGAGTACAACGAGGCAATCTATTTTTCTGCAAATAAAAAATTAAGCGAAAAATGGGAAACGCAAATTGGTTTAAGAACCGAAGCAACACAAACAGAAGGTTATTCTGAAAATCGAAATCAAACTAACAAAAACAATTATATTAAATTGTTTCCAACCGCTTACGTGACTTACAATGCAAATGATAACAATTCCTACTCTTTAAATTACAGCCGAAGAATCCGCAGACCTGATTTTGATTATTTAAATCCGTTTGTGATTAGAACAAGTCCGTTTTATTATTCTGAAGGAAATCCGTTTTTGAAGCCTTCTATTATAGACAATTTACAATTCTCTTACATTCGCAATCAAAAATGGGTAAATAATGTTTATTTCTCTCAAGTTTCTGATTTCGGGCAAGAATTAGCGATTATTGATCCTGAAACCAATATCACGAAAAGCACGCCAATCAATTATGCTGACACTTACCAAATCGGTCTTTCAACATATTACAATTTCAATAAATATTCTTGGTGGAACAGCTTTATGGGATTCAATCTAAATTATCAAAATGTAAAATCGAGAACCAATTTAATTGCTTCTGTAGATGGTTACAATGGTTATATTTACACCAATAATGATTTTACGGTAAATCCATCTAAAACTCTTTTTCTGGGTTTAAATTATGGTTTGCAATTGCCAGGACGCTATCAGGTTTTTAATATTTCTACTTTGAACATTTTAGATGTTTCGGTGAAATTTCTAGCTTTAAAAAAGAACCTTTCGATTACTTTGACAGGAGAAGATCTATTGAATGCACAAAAACCTTTAATTTCTTATTATTCAAACGGAATTAAGAATACAATGAAAAATTATGGAGATTCAAGAGCTTTTAGAATTGCTTTAAGCTACAAATTCGGAAACCAAAGTGTAAAATCTAAAGAGAGAAACTTTGGAAATGAAGAGGAAAGGAATCGAGCGAATTAATTTTCCTCAATCATTTTAATCATGATAAACAGCTTCAAATGTTACTATTTTAGAGTATATGAAGCTGTTTTAGCTATTTGTAAAACAACTAATTAAACAAAAAAAGCAAAATTTATTTGCATAAATGACCAATCGGTCATATATTTGCATCATTAATTACAATCTATCATGACAAAAGGTGAAGAAACCAGACAATTTATTATAGAAAAAGCCGCTCCTATTTTTAATACAAAAGGAATTGCAGCAACTTCTATGAGCGATATTATGGACGCAACCAAATTGTCTAAAGGAAGCATGTATGTTCATTTTGAAAACAAAGATGTTTTAGCTTGTGCTGCCGTAGATCATAATATGAAAATACTAAGCTCTAAACTGGAAATGGCACTTAAAGAAGGAAAAAGCGCCAAAGACCAGCTTTTTGCCTATATCGAGTTTTTTAGTAATCCGATCAATCCACCGGTAATTGGCGGATGTCCTTTGCTAAACTTTGGAACCGAAGCCGACGATACCAACCCAATTGTGAAAGAAAAAGTAAACACCGCCATCAAACGTGGACATCAGCTTTTAACTTCTATTATAGAAAAAGGAATCGCTAATAAAGAATTTGATCCTGAATGGAATGCATCAGAATTTGCCATTGCGCTTTTTGCCATGCTTGAAGGAGGCCATTTAATGTCCCGTATGTCTGGCAATAACGATAATATGAAAACAATAGAAAAAACGCTTAAAAAAATTATATCTGAAAAATTGATATAATTTTTTTTACTCAAAAAGTGACCGATTGGTCATTTTTAAAAATTAATTAATTATAAAAACAAATACCATGTCAAAAACAATTTTAATTACAGGAGCTTCAAAAGGATTTGGAAGAGCTTGGGCAGAAGCTTTTTTAGCTAAAGGATACAATGTAGCAGGAACTGCTAGAAGCCTTGAAACCTTAAACGATTTAAAAGAAAAATACGGAAATGCGATTTTACCTTTAGAATTGGATGTAAATAACCGTCAAGAATCACTAGAAGTGGTTCAAAAAGTAAAACAGCATTTTGGAACTATCGATGTTTTGATTAATAATGCTGGTTACGCACTTACAGGCGCAGTTGAAGAAGCAAGCGAAAGCGAAGCTAGAGAACAATTTGAAACGAATTTCTTTGGGACATTATGGTTAACCCAAGCTGTTATTCCAATAATGAGAGACCAAAAAAGCGGCCATATTATTCAGGTTTCTTCTATCTTAGGATTAGCAACTTTACCAACGGGAATGGGACTTTACAGTGCTTCTAAATTTGCAATTGAAGGTTTAAGCGAAACATTGGCATCTGAAGTAAAACAATTCGGAATCAACGTAACTTTATTGGAACCAAACGGATACGAATCTAATATCTGGCATACTGGAATTACCAGCGAAAGTCTACCTTATTATGACGAAATTAAAAAAGCTCTAGCTGAAAGAGAAAACATATTCGGAAAAGTCCAAGCAACAGCTCCAGCAGTTGTAAATTTGGTAGAATCAGAAAATCCGCCGTTACGATTGTTGCTAGGAAAAGTAGCGTTACCATTCGTAAAACAAAGCTATGAGCAAAGATTAGAAAACTGGGAAAAATGGAATGACGTTTCAGTTGAAGCTCATGGTTAATTAGTTTCCAATTTAAAATAAGAAAGGCAATCGTATGAGATTGCCTTTCTTATTTTATCTGCTTTATTATCAAATCAAAAATTGCCAAACGTATTTCGATATTTATCCATCACGGTTTTGAACAAATCCTTATTGGATGGTGGCGAAAGCACAATTGCTTTTGAGCCCGAATGAATAGATTCTTCAATATTGTTTAGACTTTTCCCTCCAGTTGCCATTACAGGAAAATCGGGAAATTTAGTCGTAATTTCTTTTACAATTTTAGCAGTATGTGATCCTCCAGAAACATGGAAAATATTTACTCCTGCATCGATTTTTCCTTTTAAAAAATCATAATCAGATGAAGCAACAGTTGCTACAATCGGTATTGCAATTTTTTCTCTTATTTTTTTGATGTCCTTATTTTCAAACGGAATATTTACAATAATTCCCGATGCACCTGCTTCTTCCGCATAAATTGCCATTTCTACCGACTTCTTCCCTTTAGTTGTTCCGCCTCCAACACCACAGACAACAGGTTTTCCAGAGAAATCTATCAGCGTTTTGATTATTTTAGGTGATGGTGGAAAAGGATAAACCGCCAAAATAGCATCGGCATCATTATTTTCAATAAGCGCCATATCTGTCGAAAAAAGGAAAGATTTTAAATTTTCGTTTTTTAGCAACAAACCTTGACAATTTTGGCCAATAATCTCTGGTGTAGTCAGTGCTTTACTTACGGTTTTATTTCTTCTGAATAATCGATCCCAGAGAGAGATTTTCTTCTTATTTCCCCAAAATGAATCTGAAATTAAATTGATTTCCATGGTCTTGATTTTTGCATTATGACCAAATTTAGGTTATTGAAATTTATTTTTTTTATAAAATAAATACGAAAAATTACATTTTGTAATGAGTTGGGAAAAATTTGTAGTGAAATGAAATCTGCCTATTAGTTTAATGGGATTTCTAATCTAGGAAACCCCAGATTCTTTTCATCTTCAATTAAATTATAATTTTACAAAACAGGACTATATCGTAAACAAATAGAAATCAAAATCTTATGATTTGTAAAATGAACAGATTGTTATGATTTTTAGATTTGGGTTGCAGAAACCGTTATTCTTTTTTATTTTTATGAAATCGCGTGAAACTCTAATCACTCGATTTAATATTTACAAATAAGAGAAAATTAAAATGAGCAACGACAAAAAACTAAAAGCTGTCGCTTTCGGAGAAGTACTTTGGGATATTTTTGGCAATGAAAAAAAAATTGGTGGAGCGCCATTAAATGTAGCCCTTCGCATGAAAGCCCTAGGCGTTGATTCTAATATGATTAGCTGCGTAGGAAATGATGCAGATGGAGAGGCAATTATAAACGAAGTCAGCAAACTAGGCCTGGAAACAAATACTATTTTGAGATCTGATGATTTCCCGACAGGATTGGTAAATGTAACTTTAGACGAAAGCAAATCGGCTACTTATGAGATTCTTTATCCTTCGGCTTGGGACAAAATTATCCTAAACGAAGAAACTAGAGAATTGGTCGTAAACTCAGATGTTTTAATTTATGGAAGTTTGGTCTGCAGAGATGAAGTTTCTAGAAAAGCATTAGAAGAATTACTCCACACACATACTTATAAAGTTTTTGATGTCAATCTTCGAAAACCACATTATGATTACGAAACTCTACAGCACTTAATGCAGGCAGCCAATTTCATCAAATTTAATGATGAAGAGCTAATGGAAATAAGCGCTGCATTAGATTCTCCTTACAATACTTTAGAAGAAAACATGAACTTCATCTGCTCTTTAACCAATGCTACAGCAATCTGCGTGACAAGAGGAAAAGATGGAGCTTTACTTTTATGGGATAAACATCTGTACGAAAACGAAGGTTATACCATAAAAGTTGAAGATACCGTTGGTGCGGGAGATTCCTTTTTAGGAGCTTTGGTCACTTCACTTTTAAATGGAAAAGAACCGCAAGCGGCCTTAAATTTTGCTTGTGCTACAGGCGCTTTAGTCGCCGGATCTGCAGGTGGAAATCCCGAAATTTCAATCTTTGACATTGAAAATCTGATCAATAAAAACTAAAAGAAAAAACTACAGCCTGATTTAAAAAAATCAGGCTTTTTTTATACTTAAAGCATACCGTTTCTATTAAAAACATGGGAACTATGTAAATTTAAAATGTAATTATTTCTTCCTAATCGATACAAGCGCTGTAACTTGCATTTTTAAAATAATTAATGAAGAATGATGAAAAAATTACGAATTTCTCTTATCAATATACACGGACTTTTGAAAGGGTCTGGTCTCGAAATCGGTCGAGATGCTGACAACGGAGGTCAGACCAAATATATATACGAACTAGCAGAATTTTTATCGCAACATGAAGATGTAGAGCACGTTCATCTTTTTACCAGATTAATAGATGATCCCGCTCTTTCGGCAGAATACGCCGTACCTATAGAAATTATTAATGATAAACTGGATATAAGGCGTATTCCGTTTCTGGGGAAAAAATATAAAGCAAAAGAACAGCTTTGGGAAGGTCTTGATACTTTTGTGAACGGAGCGATGCAACACATCAAACAACACAATATTTTCCCAGATTGGATTCACTCGCACTACGCAGACGCTGGATATGCCGCAGCCGAATTATCAGCCGTTTTAAACATTCCTTTTGCCCATACAGGACATTCTTTAGGATTCTACAAAAAGAAAAAACTAATTGAAAGCGGAGAAACGGAAGAAGAACTGGAAAAAAAGTACAAGTTTAAAGCCAGAATCGCCGCCGAAGAAAGAACATTAGAACTCGCAGAGTTTATTGTCACTTCTACCGAACAGGAAATTGAAACCTACAAAGCATACAAAAACTTTGAATTAGGAAAATACCACGCCATTTCTCCTGGAATTGATACCAGAAAATTTGTTCCTTATTATTATCAAGAAAACGATTCGGACAAACATATGGAAGAAGCGCAACGAAAATACTGGGTTGCAGAAAGCATTTCTAAATTTTTAACCAATCCGCACAAGCCTATAATTCTGGCACTTTCAAGACCTGACCGTCATAAAAACTTGAACACTTTAATTGAAGTTTACGGAAAAGACAAAGAACTCCAAAGCATAGCCAATCTGGTCATTTTTGCGGGTATAAGAAAAGACATTGCCAAAATGCCAGAATCTGAAAAGAACGTTTTAACAGATTTGCTTCTTTTGATGGATAAATACGATTTGTACGGAAAAATGGCCATTCCGAAGAAACATGATGTTGAAAATGAAGTTTCGATTATCTATCGTTATGCCGCAGAAAAAAGAGGTGTTTTTGTGAATTTAGCTTTGCATGAAAACTTCGGCTTGACCGTAATAGAATCGGCTAGTTCTGGACTTCCCGTCGTGGTAACAAAAAATGGTGGACCCTCAGAAATTATTCCGGTTTGTCAAAACGGAGAATTGGTAAATCCACAAGAAGAAAGCCAAATTAAAAAAGCGCTACGTAATATTCTGACCGATGAAAATAAATGGAAATATTATTCGAATAATGGAGCGATCAATATTCAGAAACATTACAGCTGGGTTAGCCACGTCAATCATTATGTAGATATAATTAATGAAAACTTATCTGTTTCCTCGACTGGAATCAAAAAACAGCATTATCCCAATATCAATGTCGACCGATTGAAAAGAAAAATCGATCACATACTGGTTTCAGATATTGACGGCACTTTAATAGAACCAAAACTTGCAAATCCAGGTTTAAAAGAATTAAAAGCTCATTTAACCAATCGCACCGATAAAATGGCTTTTGCAATGGCTTCTGGACGCAATTTGGAACTCGTAAAAAAAGTAATTGACGAAGAAGAATTCCCTCTGCCCGATTTTATTATCTGTTCGGTTGGAACTGAAATCTATTATACAAACGGAAAGGATTATATTCTAGATAAAGGTTGGGCCAAGTTTCTCTCTGGAAGATGGAAAAGAGACGAAATTGTCAATAAACTGAAAGGCATCAAATGGATTAAACTTCAGGAAGAAGAAGCGCAAAACCCTTTTAAAATCTCTTATTATTATGATAAAGAACATTACGATCATGATGAGTTAATTCAAATTTTAGGAACGGGATGGTACAAAGTCAATATTATTCCGAGTCACGGTCAGTTTTTAGATTTTATTCCGAAAAGGGCTTCTAAAGGAAATGCTATTAAATTTTTATGCAGAAAATGGTCAATTCCTTTAGGAAATGTAATTGCTGCGGGAGATTCTGGAAACGATGTTGATATGTTTAGAGGTCCAGTGAAAGGAATTATTGTTGGAAATCGAAGTTCTGAACTTGCCGATTACGAAACAACCAAAAATATTTATGTCGCTAAAAATTCAGCTTCAGAGGGAATTTTGGAAGGTTTAAAACATTATAAAGTTATAAAATAAGCTTTGTTGAGTTTAAAATTCTAAACACATAGAAACATAGGTTTTATTCTGACTTAAAAGAGAAGAAAAAGAAACTAGTTTTCAAACATAGAACAAACTCAACGGTCAACTTTGTCAAAGTTTAGAACCAAGGGTATAATGAACATAAAACATAAATTATAAAATTGTTTTATGCATTTTTGTCATTTCGACGAAGGAGAAATCTCCGCGAGAAGCTCGACAAAGATTGGATTTTCGTTACGGAGTTACTTGCGGAGATTTGCTTCGCCAATTCGCTATCGCTCGAGTCTCCCTTCGGTCGAAATTGTAAAGGTTAGATAATTCGGTAACAAAATTTAACTTTAATAAATTTTGTTGCGATGA
>NZ_JBYUVT010000019.1:0-92283 GCF_058135255.1 Flavobacterium sp. LK-23 | reverse complement strand
ATCAGGGAATTGATGGAAAAAAGCCAATTGAAATGATAAATCCGTTACCGAAATAAGTAACTTTTACAGAAATGACAAACTAAACGAATAGACAAATTGAACACCTTTGTCAGGCTGAGCGAAGTCGAAGCCCCCGCAATCTAAATCGTCAATCTTTGTCGAGCTACTTGTGGAGATTTCTCGTTCCTCGAAATGACAAACTGCGGGAGGAAAACACGAAAAACTGCTCGGCAACGATTTTTTAAACATAGCCTCTCGTTTCAACCAGAGGAACGCAAAGATTGATCCTCAATTAATTAAAAGAATCCATTGCCTCCAGCTTTAGCTGGAGGTATAAATAAGGAACTATAGTAAGGCTTTAGCCAAAATGCGTGTTTTGGCTAAAGCCTTATTACTATTGAACCTTTTAATCCCCTAGTTAAAACTAGGGGCTATTCAATAAAAAAATGCAAGACCAAAATTGATCTTGCATTTTTTATAATTTGATAAATCTAAATAGAAATTTCTTTTTATACTCTTTGGCGCTCGTGTATTCCTTCTTTAATTTCTTCCACCATTTTTTTATTAAAAGCGGGCAAATCATTCGGGGTTCGGCTGGTTACTAATCCGTTGTCTACGACAACTTCTGAGTCTTCCCATTGTGCTCCGGCATTTTTCAAATCGTTTTTAATAGAGAAAAACGAAGTTACTTTTCGACCTTGCAAAACATCGGCATCTACCAGAATTTGAGGTCCGTGACAAATAGCGGCTACTGGTTTTTTACTTTCAAAAAAGGAACGTACAAAATTTACTGCAGCCTCTTCTCTTCTCAATAAATCAGGATTTATAACTCCTCCTGGAATAACCAAAGCATCGTAATCTGCTTCATTTGCCTGATCTAATACAACATCAACATTGTATTCTTTGCTCCAATTTCCGTCTTTCCAAGATTTGATTGTTCCAGATTTCAAACTGACAATATCTGCATTCCAACCTTGCTCTTCCAGATACGCTTTTGGTGATGCTAATTCTGATTCTTCAAAACCGTTTGTTGCTAATATGGCGATATTCTTTTTCATAATTTCAAATATTTAAAATGTTATTAATTTTGATTTAAGTTAAAATTAGTTATTTCAACCCCCCAGTAGAAATAGACGCTGTTAAAGCTTTCTTTAATAAAAGTTAATTAATTGGAAATCAAATTTTTATTAAAGATTAAACTGAAATTATATAAGATTGATGTCGATTTGGTTTAGTATTTTATACCGTGAAATCTAACGAAATTATTATAATAAATTATTTCGCTCCGCTGGAGCTTTTGGTACGGTATGTTTTATGAATCTATAAATACTTCATTCCTCCGGAATTTTCTTTTGCAGATTTAAAAAATCACATTTAATTTAAAAAATCAATTGCCTCCACCTTTAGATGGAGATTCATTTGATGAATTACAAAAATGGCTTTAGCCCAAAAAAAACGCATTTTGGCTAAAGCCCTAATAGGATGAAAATCTTTCAAACCTCCAGCTAAAGCAGGAGGCAATTCAATAAAAAACTTCAATAACTTATATGACCTTATATGGTTCAAAAAAATAATTGCTATTTTTGATAATCCTTGTTTTTTGAAAACAACTTATCAGATGATTAAAACAGTTCTGTTTTAGTCAAAACAGCAACCAATATAATATACCATTTATGAATGTTTTACTCATTGAAGATGATAAACGCATTAGCGAATTTATAGTAAAAGGTTTGGAGGAAAACAACTTTACTGTGCATCTGGCCGAAACGGGCGAGATTGCCAGAGATCTCATTCAACAGGATATTTGGGACATTATTTTAATGGATATTATGCTTCCAGGAATTGACGGAATTCAGTTGGTGAAACTTATGCGTTTCAAAAAAAATCATACACCCGTTTTAATGTTAAGCGCATTGAGCGACACCGATGATAAAGTAACGGCTTTAGATTCTGGTGCCGATGATTATTTGGTAAAACCGTTTCATTTTAAGGAACTAATTTCGAGAGTAAACGCATTGACTCGAAGAACCAAATTCAACTACGATAAAGTAGAAACCTTGTACACTTTAGGAAGTTTAACCATAAATCCTGAAGAACATAAGGTTACAGAAAACGATAAACTAATCGATTTATCGCCAAGAGAATACAAACTCCTATTGTATTTATTAGAAAACCGAAACAAAGTAATTCCGAGAACGCAGATTTTAAATGCCGTTTGGGGTATTAATTACGATAATAATACGAATGTTGTCGATGTGTACATTTCTTATTTAAGAAACAAAATTGAGCAAAACCATAAATTTATCCATACCATAAAAGGAACGGGATATATGCTTAAAGAAGAATTATGAAAATACGCAACAGGTTTACCTTAATATCGTCTTTTACATTTAGCGTTGTTTTTGTCATTGCTTCGGTTATCACGTATTATTCTTTCTACAGTTATTCAGAAAAAATTATTTATAACGAACTGCAAAAAACGTGTTTACTGACGGGAATTTTCTATCTCGAAAAAGACGAACTGCCCGAAAATCAGCATTTGTTAATTGGTCAGCAATTCAGAGAAAATTCGCTTGAAATCATCACGCGCGTGTACAACAACAAAAATCAGATTGTTTACGGCGATAAAACGATCGACAACAATATCAATGCAGAAAGACTGGATTATATCAGAAAAAACAGAAAGCTTAGTTTTAAATCGAAACATCATTTCTATTTTGGAAGTTATTACCATGATAATCAAGGGGATTTTGTAGTTTTCGTAAAGAAAAACGACGTCGAATTTAAAACCATGACCGACAGACTGCAAATCATTATGATTATGGTTTTAATCATCGGATTGATTACGATTTATATTGTGAGCCGTGTTCTTTCTAATCTGGCTTACAGTCCGATAAAAAATATTATTGATCAGGTAAACGAAATTCAGGCTTCGTCGCTGGATCGTCAGATTGTTTCTCCAAATACCAAAGATGATATTCAGGAATTGGTCGAAACCTATAACAATTTGTTTACGCGTTTATCGGATACTTTTATCATTCAAAAAAACTTTATCAATTATGTTTCGCATGAATTTAAAACGCCTTTAACGGCTATTTCTGGAAACTTAGAAGTATTTGCCCAAAAAGACAGATCAAGTGCCGAATACAAAGAAATGTCTGAAAAAGTATTAGAAAATGTGTATCAAATCGAAGATACCATGAATACTTTGATGATGCTTTCGGGCTTGCGAAACAATACAGAACTCAACGAAATTTTCAGAGTTGATGAATTGGTTTGGGACATTAACGATCAATTGCCCGCTATTTACGATTTAAAAAATGCTCCGATACAAATCGTTTTAGAAGTGGCAAATGACAAACTGCTTTCGATAAAAGGAAATAGCAACGAAATTAAAATCGCTTTATACAACATTATAGAAAATGCCGTAAAATATTCTAACGGAAATCCTATCAAAATAAGTCTGCTGGAACAGAATAATCAGCTTAAAATTGTTATTGAAGACCGCGGAACTGGAATTAGCGAAGACGACTTAACTTTCATTAAACAAACCTTTTACAGAGGCAAAAACGTAAAAGATATAAAAGGAAGCGGTGTTGGACTTTCGCTGGCCAATATTATCTTCAAACAAAACAATATCGATTTTAATATTGCATCCAAAAAAGACGAAGGAACAACGGTAACACTACTATTTCCGAGACTCTAATCGTTTTCTAATGTTGCTCTAACCGTCTTATAACACACATCAAATTAAGGGCTAATATGTCGCCAATAACTTTGCGACATCATTAAAACTACTTAATTTGAAACGTTTACTTTTAACCTTACTCGTTATTGTATCGCACAAAGGTATGGCGCAGATTGCTGCCATAAACGACACAATTGTGCTGTCCAGAACACAGGCCGAGGCTTTGTTTTTGGATAAGAATATCTCTCTTATTTCCGAAAAACTGAACATCGATATTGCCGATGCACAAGTGATTCAAGCAAAATTATGGCCCAATCCTACGCTGACTATCGGCGAAATCAATCTTTGGAACAATGCTACTGCACAGCAATTGCCGCCGTTATGGGGAAATTTCGGAAAAACTTCGCAAGTCAATGCCGAACTGGAACAGCTTGTTCAGACAGCTGGAAAGCGAAAAAAATTGATTGCGATGGAAAAAGTAGGCGTTGACATCGCCAAAGAATATTTCAAAACTTTTTTACGTAATCTGAAAATTGAATTCAGAAGTAATCTTACTGAACTGCAATACAATCAAGCACAAGAAGCGATTTATAAAAAACAGCTTTCTTCTATGCAGACTTTACTAAAAGCTTACGGAAATCAGGTAAAACAAGGCAATGTGGGTAAAGGCGAATACTTCAGGCTAAAAGCAACTGAACTTCAATTCTTAAAAGAAATAGCCGATTTGCAAAAGGAAAATAATTCGTTGCAGAAAGAGCTTAAGGTTTTAATGAATCTTCCTGCCACAAATTATATCAAACTTACCGATGAAGGTTTTGTTCCTGATAATAAAAATATCGAAAACATAAACTTAGGCAATCTGATGGCTTCGGCTGTAGAAAACCGTCCTGATATGAAAGTTCTTAAACTCGGAAACGATTATAACGACAACAAATACAAATATGAAAAAGCGATGCGAACTCCAGATGTTACACTTGGTGTAAGTTATGACCGTGGAGCGAGTTTAATGAATGATTTTGTAGGAGTTGGTTTCTCTCTTGATCTTCCGTTCTTTAATCGAAATCAGGGAAATATAAAAGCAGCAAAACTGGCAATTGATCAGGGAAAATTACTGGCAGAAGAAAAAACCATCAGTATACAATCTGAAGTATTACAATCTTATGAAGATTTATTGGTGACCAAAAAATTGTACGACAGCGTGGAAGCTGATTATGAAGGAGATTTGGATAAACTTTTGGAAGCGTATCGCAAGAACTTCCTGCAAAAAAATACCAGCATGCTTGAATATCTTGATTTTGTTGATGCTTATCTAGACAACAAATCGATACTGCTGAATTCTAAAATGGACCTGAATAAAAATCTGGAAGAACTGCGATATATCTCAGGTCAGGAAATCAACTAAATCTAATTTTCAAATACAAAAACAAATGAAGAAATATATTGTACTCCCAATATTGGGGTTAATGCTCGTTTACGGATGTGGTAAAAAAGAAGAAGTTAAAGAAACGAAAGAAGAAAAGTTTTGCATCGATAAAGATTTAAAAGAAAAAATCACCATCGAACCAATTCAAAAACGTTCCGTAAACGAATCTATAAACCTTACGGGAAACATTACGTATAACGGCGATCATGTTGTTCAGTTTAATAGCCTCGTGGAAGGAATTATTACCAAAACTACTTTTTCATTGGGCGATTATGTTCGAAAAGGACAAGTTCTGGCCGAGATAAAAAGTACCGAATTAAACAGCATGCAGTCTGAAAGCAAATCGCTTCAATCGCAGATCACTGTGGCACAACGCAATTTACAAGCTGCAAAATCAATGTTTGAAGATGGAATTTCGTCACAAAAAGATTTACTGCAAGCCCAAAGCGAACTAGATGTTTTAAAATCTTCTTTAGAAAATGTAAGAGCCAATCTAGCCATGTTTAGCGCCAGCAGCGAAAGATCTGTTTTTCTAATTAAAGCGCCTACAGAAGGTTATATCGTAGACAAAAACATAAGTCCAGGAATGCAGATTACAGACAGCAGTGAACCTCTTTTCACCATTTCTGATTTAAAAGAAATCTGGGTTATGGTAAATGTATATACGAGTAACTTAAAAAATGTATCCGAAAATATGGCTGTAGATGTTACAACACCAGCGTATCCCGGAGAAATTTTTAAAGGAAAAATAAAAATGATGTCCAAAGTTTTTGATGCCGACGAACATGTTTTGAAAGCCAGAATTGTAATGGAAAACAAAAACCTGAAACTTAAACCCGGAATGACTGCAGATATTACAATCGACAAAAGTCTGGGTGGCGAAATGCTTGAAGCTGTTCCTGCAAAAGCGGTAATTTTTGACAACAACCGTGATCATATTTTAATTTATAAAAACGATTGTACAATCGAAACCAGAGAAATTAATCCGGTTATTAAAAACAACAACTGGGTTTATTTTAAAGACGGAGTTAAAGAAGGCGAAATGGTAATCACCAAAAATCAGCTTTTGATTCACGAAAGATTAAAAAACTAATTATCCCCATAACGGATAAATACAATACAAGACATGAAAAAATTTGTACAAGGATTAGTTGCTTTCTCGCTAAAAAACTCCCTGATAGTTTTTTTCCTGACCGCAATATTACTAGTCGCCGGTATCGTGAGTTACATTCACACACCAATTGAAGCCTTTCCCGATGTAACCAACACAAGGGCAAGAATTATTACACAATGGCCGGGAAGAAGTGCCGAAGAAGTAGAAAAATTCATCACACTTCCGATTTCCAAACAAATGAATACGATTCCGAAAAAAGCCGAAGTTCGTTCTATTTCGCTTTTTGGACTATCGGTTGTAACGGTATTATTTGATGATGGCGTGGAGGATTTCTACGCACAGCAATACGCGTCAAACCGTATGAGCGGACTTGATCTTCCCGAAGGTGCCGATGCAGAGATTGATCCGCCTTCTGGAGCAACGGGCGAGATCTTTAGATATGTTATTAAAAGTGATTTGCCTATAAAAGAAATTCAGGCCATTCAGGATTGGGTTATTGAAAGAGAATTGGTTGCCGTTCCCGGAGTTGCCGATGTGGTAAGTTTTGGTGGTGAAGAAAAAATGTTCGAAATCAAAATTAATCCAACGCAGTTAGAAAATTACAATCTTTCGGCTTTAGATGTTTACGAAGCGGTTTCAAAAAGTAATATCAATGTGGGCGGAGATGTTATTCAGCGTGGCGATCAGGCCTATGTCGTTCGTGGCGTTGGGTTAGTTAATAAAGTCGAAGATATTGGCAATATTTTAATCGAAACCAAAGGCGGAGCTCCCGTTTTAGTAAAACACGTAGCCGAAGTTTCGATCTCGGCAAAACCAAGATTGGGACAAGTCGGTTTAGATGACAATGATGATGTTGTTGAAGGAATTGTAGTCATGCTTCGCGGAGAAAATCCGGGTGAAGTAATCAAAAAACTTAAAGAACGTTTGGCAGAACTTAACGAACGAGTTTTACCCGATAATGTCAAAATAGTTCCGTTTATCGATCGTACCGAATTGGTAAATACAACCGTAAAAACCGTTACTAAAAACCTTGTTGAAGGTATTTTATTGGTATCGTTAATCGTGTTTATTTTCCTTTACAACTGGAGAACTTCGTTGATTGTGGCTTCTGTAATTCCGCTTTCGTTTTTGTTTGCTATTGTGATGTTGAGAATTCAGGGATTGCCGGCCAATTTAATTTCGATGGGCGCTTTAGACTTCGGATTACTGCTCGAAGGAACGCTCGTTATTGTCGAACAAGTCTTTGTTTCCCTCGAAAAGAAAGCGCATAAAGTGGGCATGGAACGCTTTAACAGCATGAGTAAAATGGGATTGATCAAGAAAAGTGTCGGCAGTGTAGCGACTTATATTTTCTTTGCCCTAATCATTTTGATTGTCGCGTTGATGCCAATTTTCTCTTTCACGAAAGTAGAAGGAAAAATGTTCTCTCCCCTAGCCTTTACCTTAAGTTATGCGCTTTTAGGATCATTGCTTTTGTCGCTTACCTACGTTCCTGCAATGTGTAAAGTCATGCTGACCAAAAACATTGTCGAGAAAGAAAATATGATTTCGCGTTTCTTTAGAGAAAACCTTTTTAAACTGTTTCAATGGAGCACCAAACATCGTAAAGCCACTTTCTATGCCTTTTTAGCTTTATTAGCAGTTTGCTGTGCAAAGTTTGCTTTTTACGGATCAGAGTTTATTCCGAAACTGAATGAAGGTGCTATTTATGTGAGAGCGACGCTTCCAAATAGTATCAATCTCGACGAATCTGTGCGATTGACTAAGGAAATGAAAGCCAAAATCAGAAAGTTTGAAGAAGTAAAATTTGTGCTTTCGCAAACCGGAAGACCAAACGACGGAACAGACCCGACTGGATTTTTTAATATCGAATTTCATATCGAATTAAAACATAAAGACGAATGGAAACACGACATTAGCAAAGAAGAATTAATTGCCGAAATCAAAAAAGTACTCGATGTATATCCCGGAATTGCCTTTGGTTTCAGTCAGCCTATTCAGGATAATGTCGAGGAATATGTTGCTGGAGTCAAAAGTCCGCTGGCGATTAAGATTTTCGGAAGCGATCTTTTTCAATTGGAAGAAATGGCTGCAAAAGTCGCCAATTCGATCAAAGACGTAAAAGGAATTGAAGATATAAATGTCTATAAAAATATTGGTTTACCCGAATTAAGAATTCAGCTTGACGACGAAAAAATGGCGCGTTACGCTGTTACCACTGCCGATGCACAAGCTGTAATCAGAATGACAATTGGCGGACAAGCGGCAACCAAATTTTATGATGACGAAAAGATATTTGATATCACCTTACGTTTTGAAAAAGAATATCGTGATTCTAAAGAAAAGATCGAGGGCATTCTTATTCCAACCCTAAATGGTAAAAAAGTGCCTTTAAAAGAAATTGCAACGGTAGATTATAAAACAGGTCCAACCTTTATTTATCGCGAAGGAAACAGCCGTTATATTGCCGTAGGATTTAGTATTGAAGGACGAGATTTAGGAAGTACAATTGATGAAGCACAGAAAAAAGTAGCAGCAGAAGTCAAACTTCCTAAAGAAAATGTCATGAAATGGGCAGGAGAATTTGAAAGTAAAGAAAGAGCAACCAAACAATTGGCGATGATTATTCCTGTGGTTTTGGTCTTAATTTTATGCCTGCTGTATTTCAACTTTGGAAATTTCAAAGACACCATGATTGCTGTAACTGCGATGCCTTATGCTTTTATCGGCGGATTCCTGTCGCTTTGGGTAACAGGAACTGTCTTCGGAATCTCGGCGGGAATTGGTTTTATTATTCTCTTTGGGGTTAGCGCCATCGACAGTATTGTCCTCATTGGAATGATTAGGGAAAATATGCGAAACGGAATGCATTTAAGAGACGCTATTTCGCACGGAATTCACAGCAGAATTCGTCCTATTGTGATGATTGCCCTTATGGGATCTTTAGGATTATTGCCTGCTGCGTTATCCACCGGAATGGGTTCTGAAGTACAAAAACCACTAGCCATAATGATTGTGGGCGGATTAATAACGTGTATGATTCTATCCCTTACCGTTTTACCGCAAGTATTCTACTGGTTTTACCGTAAAAAAGATCCAAGCAACACAGCATCTTAATCTTACTTCTATATAAATTGAAAAAGCACCTTTAGACATTTGGTTTATAAGGTGCTTTTATTGAAATACAACGAATCGTAAAAATACCCTAAAATGATACAATTAAAACTTTTAAGGGCGTATTATTTAAAAAACAAATTTTACAAAACATCAATTAAGTGATTTAAAACCATAGTATTCTTTTTTAAATTTTCTTTTTATGAAACAGAAATCTGACCATAAAGAAGCTGGCGAAATAACAGAAACGGAGTTACTGCATCATGTCAGACTTAGTATCAATCCCAAATTTCAGGATTGGGTTTTGTTTAAAAACGGAACGTATATCATTTTTGAACAAGCAGATGAAATTTCCAATTTAGAGCGTAAAGCACTAAAATTGATAAAAGAGTTTGGTCCCGTTTACACAGAACGATCAGAAGATTTTGATGTCACCGATTTAAAAAATACAGAAGGCTGGATTGTTTCTGGACATGGATATGGAATGTATACGTATGTAAGTCCGCAAGAAATAAAATCTAAAAAGCCAGATACAATAACCATTGGTTTATCAGGTCGAGGAAAAAGAGATTTAGATGGCAGAAATCCTATTATTATTCATATTAATAGACAAAATGTCAGTAAAGAGATTATGAAAGATGATGTTGTAAACGAATGACTTTTATTATGTTTTCTTTTTGGCAGATTACAAATTACTTTACACATTCTTAGAAATATCAATTCTATTTTTTTGCAATTTACTCAAGGACAGCACCTCATTGGTCGCTGTCCTTTTTATTTGCTTTTTTTGAAAACTACTCTTTTTATTCAAAACTTTTAACTTTTAAAAAAACTTTTTAGAATACTATTAGTAAAATGTGTAATTTTAATTTTACTGTTTCAAAGACAAGTCAAATTCTAACTCTTATGCCACTAACAAAAAAAATCACAGAATTAACGTCCAAAAAATACAGCACCAATATCACTATTATGGGTGACTATGAGGGCAGCAACAATACTTCGATTCTCGACAATGACAACGGGACAATCTTAGTTGTTTCAGATAGAGACCAATTCTATTTTAGAGACCAGCAGCGTAATCTCTGGCTGTCAGTTCTAGATTCATTTCATATAGATGGAACACAACATCATCCAGAGCTTGGAGATTCCTATACACTTAATCACGGAGTACAATACAGTTTTACAACAAAAGAGACAATTGTAGAAATGGCTTCCAATTATTTTGAAAGGCATGCAGATTGATATTACGAAAGAAGTAAAATAAATTCTCAAAATACTATTTTAGCTATCGATAGCTATGGGGATTGCTATTAAATAAAAAAACAAATGATTGATATAAAGACGTTTGAACAGGCAGAAGATTTAAAACATCCTCGGCGTGTATTAAAATATGTCCTTCTTTTTTGTACATCTGGCGAAATAACGCTTTCGGTAGATGAAAACGAATATCTAATCACAAAAAATTCGGTCTTAACGATAACGTCTGGTCAAATTCATTTTATAAAAAACAGCAACAACGCAACCGGATTTGTTCTCGAATTTACCTATGATTTTTTCTGCAAAAATGATAACGACATCGAGCTTATTTTCCACAACAGTTTGTTCTGCCATTTTGCAATGAATGAAGTGATAAAAGTAGATGACGACAAATTGGTTGTCGATGCTTTACAGCTTATTCAGCAGGAAATTGCCCAAAAACCCTATCAATACCTCATTTCTATTCATTCTAGAATTCAATTGATTTTAATCGAAATCAACCGTTCTAAAATAAAACTGGGAGAAGAAATCTACAAACCAGACGCTTTGTTTCTCCATTTTCTGGAAGCTATTCGAGGGAATTTTGACAAAAATCTTTCGGTAAATGAAATTGCCAATTTAATCGGCACAACCGAAGCCAAATTAAACGAACTCTCTAAACTGCATTGCAATAAAACTGCACAAAATATCATTTTTGGACTGATAATTTCTGAAGCAAAACGTTTGTTTACTTATGAGAAATTATCGGTAAAAGAAACCGCTTATGCTTTAGGTTTTAATGATCCTTTCTATTTTTCAAACTTCTTTAAAAAACACACCAATATTTCTCCTAAATCTTATAAGGAGAAAGTAGTGCAAGTGTAGCCATCTTCCAAGCTTTTTCCTTTCGTTGCGAAAATTGCTCGCAGAGTCGCAGAGTCGCAAAGTTTTTTCTCATTTTTATGTCATTTCGACGAAAGAGAAATGACAAATAGGGCGTTATAGTAGTCAAAAGACTTTTTGACTTAAAGCATAATTACATGCTTTTTCCAAGATTCTCTATTCTTTAAAAAGAGTTGCTGCCTGATCTTTGTATCTGATTAATTACTAATAAAATAGTTTATGAAAAGATATCAGGATTATGCCATTTTGCTTCTACGAATCGTAATGGCAATTGGATTTTTGTCTGCGGTTTCGAGTCGGTTGGGTTTATTAGGGAAACAATCTTCGGGATGGGAAAATTTTCTGGCGTACGCCGAACAAGTAAATTCTTTTTTACCTAAAAGTTTTATTCCGTCAATTGCAATTATCAGCACTTTTCTAGAGACCTTATTTGCTGTTTTATTGCTGATTGGATATCAAACCAGAAAAACTGCCATTGGCGTTTCTATCTTAACTTTTCTATTTGCGCTGGCAATGACTTATTCTTTCGGAATAAAAGATCCTCTTGATTATCTGTATTTGTCTTTTCTATGAGCGCTTTTCTCTTAGCAACCACCGACAAATACCGATGGAGTTTGGATGAATATCTTTTGAAAAATTAACTAATTAAATTTGAATAATTATGGAAACTAAAATCACAAAAAGCAATGAATTAGAGTGGAAACCACTTCAAGAAGAAGGTGTAAAAACAGACGGAATTTATGTTAAAGTATTACGCTTTGATGTAGTTACTAACCGTCCTCCTACTTTTCTTTTAAAATTTGAGCCCGGCGCGTCCTACCCAAATCACGTGCATCCCGCTGGCGAGGAAATTTATGTTCTAGAAGGCGAAGTACGCTCTGGAAAAGACGAATTAAAAGCTGGCGATTATTTGTACATGCCTCCAGGAAGCGCGCATTCTGTATTTTCTAGAACTGGCTGTACGCTTTTGTTTCTGATTCCAGAAGAAGTTGTGGTATTGAAGTAAATAAAATATTCAATAGCCTCCCAAAGAGCTGCGTAAAGTCAGAAACATTTGCGCAGCTCTTACAAGATATTACAAAAGATTATTTATCTTAGATCCTTTTTAATGACCAAATATTTCAAATCTGTTTTCCCTGCATTACTAATTCCGTGCTCGGCATTTGGCGGACAATAGAAACTGGTATTTGGACCAGCTTTAACGGTTTTTCCGTCCAAAAAGAATTCAGCTGTTCCTTCTAAGATATAGAAAAATTCTTCTTCCGGATGATGATGTGGTGCGTGCGTCGATTTTCCAGGTTCGACAATGCTCATTTTTAAAGTGTTTTCCTGAGTGAAATCTTTATTAGCAAACCAATATTGGTAGCCAACCTTCGTTTTGGTTGCTTTGTTTATATCAAAATGATTGACACAGTTTTCAATTGTGTATTGTGGTGATGCAGTTTCTTTTTTGGTTTCCTGAGAGAAGGTCTGTTGGAAAAATAAAACTGCAATTGTGGTTTTTAGGATAGTTAGCGTTTTCATTTTTTTGTTGTAATGTTACGAAAAAATGCAATTCACAGTAATAAAGAAATAAATAAATCATAGAGATTAACATGGAAATTAGACTTTTGTCTTAACTTTGTTGATTAACTTTAGTAAATAATATCATGCAAGCAATTAACATCACAGCGTATACAGAAGACGCTTCTCAAATTGAAGCTGTAAAAGCTTTTATGAAAGCACTAAAGATCAAATTTGAGATAGCAAATGTAAAACCATATGACTTATCTGAAGAACAACAGAATATATTAAATGATCAAGTTATTTCAGATAAAAATCTTTACACTGATGCTGACTCTGTTTATACCGATTTAAAAAAGAAGTATGAATTATAGGATTATAGTTTCTCCAATTGCATTAAAAAATATTGAGGAAGCAGTAGAATATTATATTTTAAAAGTTAGCAAAAAAGTTGCCCTGAATTTTCTTAATGATTATAAAAAGGCTTATAAAGCCTTACAGATAAATCCTTTTTATCAATTTCATGATAATAATTATCGCTACCTTCCATTTACAAAATTTCCATACGTAGCATTTTTTATAGTTGATGAATTATCAAAAACGGTATTTTTAAATGCTGTTTTTCATACTTCACAAAATCCAGAAAAATATCCTGTAAAATAAGAATTGCCGATTATCATTGCGAGGCTTCGACTTCGCTCAGCCTGACAAAATCAACATTAAAATCATTTTCTACAAAAGTCCCAGAGGGACGAAATATTTATAGAAATAATGATTCCCTTTTTACAAGAGCCCTAGCAGGGCGAAACATATTTAGATTTATGATAATGAATATGTCGCTCCGCTGGAGCTTTTTTTTAAACCGCGTATCCATTAACCTATAAATATTTCATTCCTCCTGAATTATACGGGATGAAAATTTTGTGCTTTGTTTATTTGTGAAATTCTAATCTTTGTCGATTTGCGCGTGTGATCCTTCGTTCCTCAGGATGACAAACTCAACATTAAAATCATTTTCTACAAAAGTTCCAGAGGGACGAAATATTTATAGAAATAATGATTCTCAATTTACAAGAGCCCTAGCAGGGCGAAATATTTTTAGATTTACGATAATGAATATGTCGCTCTGCTGGAGCTTTTTGTAAACCGCGTATCAAACCATCTATGAATATTTCATTCCTCCAGAATTACACGGGATGAGAATTTTGTGTTTTGTTTATTTGTGAAATTCTAATCTTTGTCGACTTGTGAGTGTGATCCTTCGTTCCTCAGGATGACAAAATCAACATTAAAATCATTTTCTAAAAAAGTCCCAGAGGGACGAAATATTTATAGATGGTTTGATTCCCTTTTTAAAAGAGCCCTAGCAGGGCGAAACATTTTTAGATTTACGATAATGAATATATCGCTCCGCTGGAGCTTTTTTGTAAACCGCGTATCCAACAATCTATAAATATTTCATTCCTCCAAAATTATACGGGAAGAAAATCGATCTTGTCCACCTTGACAAAGTTTGAAATTTTGTCAAAGTTCTAATGAAAAAATACATGTTCTCTCCTAGCCCCGATCGAAATGGCATCTTTTTGTGGTGGGGTTCACCACAAAAAATATAATGTAGAGCGGGACAAATGATCTTAAAAGTCGAAAAACATCTGCTCCAAAAAAAAAATACATCAATTAAAAGTTCAATAAAATAAGGACCTCGAAAAGAATTTTAAAAACACTTATTGTACGATAAGAAAATATTATGATAAAAATATTTTGAAATTCGAAAATCTGCCATACATTTGCCTAACAGTGTTAAACGATTTAATACTTGAATACAATGGCTAGCAAAGATCGAATTTTAAGACAAAAAGAAGAGACAAGGAATAATATCCTTGGCGCTGCTTATGATATCGTAAAAGAAGAAGGCTGGAATGGTTTGAGTATGCGTAAAATTGCCGATAGAATCGAATATACTGCTCCTATTATTTATGAATATTTCTCGAATAAGGAAGCAATATTGGAAGAACTAACTGGCAAAGGTTTTATCAAGCTGACTAAAGAACTGCAAGTTGCAATTGATAAGTTTGAAAAACCCGAAGATCAATTAGAAGCCATGTGGATGACTTACTGGGACTTTGCTTTTACTAATACTGAATTATATCAACTGATGTTTGGTGTTCAAATGACGTGTTGCGCACAGCGATGTTCGGCTCAAGAGGGACCTTACAAATTATTCACTCAGGTTATTGCTGAAGTAATGAAAGACAGCAATCCTAGTGAAGATATCATTAAACAAAAATATTTTACTTTCTTTTCTGTTATTCATGGTTTAATCGCCATCAATATCATTAACAAAAGCGATATTTTAGAAACAATAAATGCTCAGATTTTGAAGGATGCCATTGGTGGTATCATAAAATCTATACAATAAAAAATTTTCCAATTTTACTTAACAGTGTAAAATGATTTAAACGGGATAATATAAAATCCTTTTTTTTATAACTTTCGCTTAACACTGTTAGAAAATTTAATAAAGGTAATAAAAGCTCTTTTTTTAGACTTTTACTTAACATCGTTAGATAATTTAATACTGATTCGAAATAGAATTGGAAAGGCTTACTGTATGGAAATTTGTGCACTTTTACTTAACAACGTTAGATAATTTAATTCAATTAAATATGAATCCCGAGAATGCCAGAATACCAAAGAATTTTATCCGAGAAAATGTTCAACCAATTAAAACCACTATGAAAATGAAAAATGTAATTATAACCAGTTTTATTCTGGCCTTAGTATTAAGCAGCTGTGGCGACAAAAATCAAGCGCCTACTGCTCCACCACCACCGGTTTTACCAGTTTTAGCAATCACAAGTGCCAATACCACTACTGACGCTGAATATCCTGCTTCTATACAAGGAACTGTTGATGTTGAGATTCGTCCTCAAGTAAGCGGAAACCTAGACAGAATTTTTGTTGACGAAGGTGCTTATGTAAGTAAAGGACAAACTTTATTTAAAATCAATGAGCGTCCGTTTCGCGAGCAGTTAAACAATGCTTTAGCAAGTCTTCACGCAGCAGAAGCGGCTTTAATCAACGCTAATTTAGAAGTTGACAAATTGACTCCGCTAGTTCAGAACAAAGTAGTTTCTGATTATCAGTTAAAAACAGCTAAAGCTTCACAAAAAATTGCTGCTGCCAATATCGAACAGGCAAAAGCAATGGTAGGTTCTGCTAAAATCAATTTAGGATATACTAACGTAACAGCTCCAGTTAGCGGGTACATAGGAAGACTGCCTAAAAAACAAGGAAGTTTAGTTTCTGCTTCTGATGTTGAAGCACTTACTACTTTATCTGATGTACACGAAGTGTTTGCTTATTTCTCTTTAGGCGAAACTGATTTCATCAACTTTAAAGAGCAATATAAAGGAAGTTCTCTTGGTGATAAAATCAAAAAATTACCTCCAGTTACTTTGATCTTGGCTGATAACAACGCGTATCCTCAAACCGGAAAAATTGATATGGTTGACGGTCAGTTTGATAAAACTACAGGAGCCATCACAATTAGAGCAACTTTCCCAAATGCAAACGGAACGTTACGTTCTGGAAACACAGGAAGAATCCGTTTAGGATTAAACCATGACGATGCGATTTTAGTACCGCAGTCTGCTACAGTTGAAATGCAGGACAAAGTATTTGTTTTCACTGTAGGCAAAGACAACAAAGTAACTAAAATGCCTATTACAGTTGTAGGTAAAAGCGGAACCAATTATTTAATTAAAGAAGGTGTAAAAACCGGCGACCAAATCGTGTTAAGCGGTATTGACAAACTTCAGGACGGCCAAGCGATTCAGCCTGAAAAATCAACTAAAGTTGCCGAAGTAACTAACAAAAAATAATCAGAAGAAATAATGTTCAAAATATTTATACAAAGACCTGTACTGGCAACTGTAATTTCCATTTTATTGGTGATTCTGGGGGTATTGGGTTTAACTAAACTGCCTTTACAACAGTTTCCTGATATTGCGCCTCCATCGGTTTTGGTAACGGCGGTATATCCAGGAGCCAACGCAGAAACGGTTTTACGTTCTGTGGCACCTTCTATCGAAGAATCTATAAATGGTGTAGAAAACATGACGTACATGAGTTCTACAGCCAGTAACGACGGTACTTTGGCTATTACAGTTTTCTTTAAACTGGGTACAGATGCCGATCAAGCTGCGGTAAACGTACAAAACCGTGTTGCTCAGGCAACCAGCCAGCTTCCTGCAGAGGTTGTACAACAAGGTATTGTGACGGCGAAACAGCAAAACAGTTTCATCATGGCAATTGGTATGTACACTGAGGATGAAGCAAAATACGATCAGACTTTCGTTGCCAACTATGCGCAGATTAATATTATTCCGGAATTAAAACGTATTCCAGGTGTGGGTTCTGCCAGTATTTTTGGTGGTGTAAAAGATTACTCTATGCGTGTTTGGTTGAATCCAACACAAATGTCAACTTATAAAGTGACGCCAAGCGAAGTTATGGGCGCGATTCAAGACAAAAGTTTGGAAGCGGCTCCAGGGAAATTTGGAGAGCGAAGCAAAGAAGTTTTTGAATACGTTATTAAATATAAAGGGAAATTAACTAAACCAGAAGATTATGAAAATATTGCTATACGTTCTAATGCAGATGGCTCAGTACTTCGCTTAAAAGATGTAGCGAGAGTTGAATTGGGTGCTTACTCTTACAACAGTTTAACTCGTTTAAATGGTAAAAAAGGAATTGTAATTGGGGTTATTCAGTTAGCTGGATCTAACTCAAATGATATTCAGATTGCCATTAACAAAATGATGGAAAAGGCTTCTAAAGATTTTCCAAAAGGCATTAAACACAATATTTTCTATAGTACAAAAGTATCTCTTGACCAATCTATAGAACAGGTTGAGCATACATTAATAGAAGCTTTTATACTGGTATTTATTGTGGTATTTATCTTCTTGCAAGATTTTAGATCAACATTAATCCCGGCTATTGCTGTACCTGTAGCAATTTTAGGAACGTTCTTCTTCATGCAATTATTCGGATTTTCGATCAATCTTTTAACACTTTTCGCATTAATTCTGGCGATTGGTATTGTGGTCGATGATGCCATTGTGGTAGTCGAAGCGGTGCATGCGAAAATGGAGCACAAACGTTTGTCTCCAAAAATCGCAACCCATGAAGCAATGCACGAAATAACGGGTGCTATTATCTCGATTACGTTGGTAATGGCTGCTGTATTCCTGCCGGTTGGTTTTATGGAAGGCTCAACAGGAGTTTTCTATCGTCAGTTTGCCTTTACGATGGCCATTGCAATTGTAATTTCGGCTGTAAATGCCTTAACATTGAGCCCTGCGCTTGCGGCATTATTCTTAAAAGATAATCACGGAGCTCACGATCACGACGCGCCTTATGTAAAAAAAGGATTTAAAGAGAAATTCTTTAGCGCTTTCAACAGTAGTTTTGAATCGTTGACAAACCGTTACACAGGCGGACTTAAATTCTTAATCAGAAGAAAATGGTTGAGTTTAGGCGGATTGGCTTTAATTACATTGGCAACAGTGGTAATGGTAAAAACAACTCCTCAAGGGTTTATTCCAACAGAAGATCAAGGATTTATTGCGATTGCAGTAAATACGCCATCTGGAACATCATTGGACGGAACTCAAAAAGTAATGACTGAAGCTGAGAATACTTTAAAAGCATTAGACGCTTCTCGATTTGTAACCGCAATTTCAGGTTTCAACTTATTGACCAACTCTACAAGTCCATCTTCAGCAGTAGTTTTCGTATTGCTTAAACCAAACGAAGAACGAGGAGAAGTAAAAAACATTGACGAAATCATGAATCAGGTTCGTGGTAAACTGGGCGCTATTTCTGGCGGAAGTTTCTTCGTATTCAGTTTCCCAACTGTTCCTGGATTTAGTAACGTTGAGGCTTTAGATTTAGTTCTTCAGGATAAAACAGGAGGAAAACTGGATAAATTCAGTGGAATCTCTCAGAACTTTATCGGTGAATTAATGAAACGTCCGGAAATTGCAGTTGCTTTTACTTCTTTCAAAGCAGATTATCCACAATTGCAATTGGAAGTTAACGACGAAAAAGCAAATCAATTGGGTGTTAATGTAAAAGACATTTTACAAACCATGCAGGCTTACTTTGGTAGCGCACAGGCATCTGACTTTAACCGATTTGGTAAATACTACCGTGTGGTTGTTCAGGCCGATATCGAAGATAGAGCAGATCCAACAGCAATTGACAGAGTTTTTGTAAAAAACAAAACGGGCGAAATGGTGCCAATAAATACATTAGTTAAACTAACTCGTATTTATGGTTCTGAAACCGCTTCTAGATACAATTTATTTAACTCAATTTCTATTAATGCGATTCCGAAACCTGGATTTAGTTCTGGAGACGCCATTAAAGCCATTGAAGAAGTAGCAGCACAACAATTACCTGCAGGTTACGGGTTTGAATTCTCGGGCCAGACTCGTGAGGAGATTTCTTCCGGAGGGCAATCGGCTACAATTTTCTTACTGTGTTTGATATTCATTTATTTCTTACTTGCTGCACAGTATGAGAGTTATATCCTTCCTCTAGCCGTTATCTTATCGATCCCTGCAGGTATTTTTGGAGTATTCGTTGCTATTGGTTTAACTGGAATTGAAAACAATATTTACGTACAAGTTGCTCTTGTCATGCTGATCGGGCTTCTCGCCAAAAATGCCATCTTGATTGTAGAATTTGCGGCGCAGCGAAGAAGATCAGGACAAGGTTTAGTAGCAGCTTCAATCATGGCAGCAAAATTACGTTTGCGACCAATTATCATGACGTCTCTTGCTTTTGTGGTAGGTTTAGTGCCAATGATGAGTGCCAAAGGCCCATCTGCACAAGGTAACCACTCCATCAGTATTGGGGCAGCTGGAGGGATGCTTTCGGGAGTAATTCTAGGATTATTTATTATTCCTGTTTTATTTATCATCTTCCAGCATTTACAAGAAAAAGTGAGCGGAAAACCAATCGCTGTAATTCATAACGAAGAAAAATAATAAATGGAAAACTATATAACAACCATTCTTGTCGCCATCATATTTGGCATCGGATATATATCGTACAGAATCTCAAGAGATCTAGAAACTAGAAAAGATACTTGTACAGAAATTTAACCTTCAGGGATGAAAAAATGTTTTAACACATAGAGACATAGATTTTTTATGTCAAAAAAAGAGAATAAAAGAAACTAGTTTCCACACATAGCAAAACTATGTGTATTTAATCTAGTGAAACGCCTCTTTTAAAACCTTCAAAAAACTATGTTTCTATGTGTTTAAAAAAACAACACCCAACGGATAAAAAATTTAATAAAAACACTAATGAAAAATCATATAACCAAAATCGTGACCTTCGCCATTCTGATCACGACTTTAATATCCTGTAAAGTCTCAAAGGATATTGAAACTCCAAAAGATGCATTTCCTGAGAATTTCAGGAATGCATCGGTTTCGAGTGATACAACCAGTATTGCCGATTTGGAGTGGAAAAATTTCTTTACAGAAAAAGATATTATAAAATTAATTGACAGTGCCGTTGCGAGAAACAACGACCTTCAGATTGCCG
Organism: Flavobacterium sp. LK-23; assembly: GCF_058135255.1. Lineage (NCBI taxonomy): Bacteria > Pseudomonadati > Bacteroidota > Flavobacteriia > Flavobacteriales > Flavobacteriaceae > Flavobacterium > Flavobacterium sp. LK-23. The sequence continues at coordinate 71,673 of NZ_JBYUVT010000019.1, read as the reverse complement.
AAAAGAACATCGAAATTGCGCAATACCGTTTTACACAGTCAAAATGGGGAAATGTTCCTCAGGTAAACTTCTTTGTAAACGCAAGTACAAGCAATCCGTCAGACAATAGTTTTACGGGATTAAACTTAAATCAGGCAATTGGAGCTAAACATATTGACGACTATTCTGCTGGAGCTTCTCTTTCTTGGGAAGCTGATATTTGGGGAAAGATCAGAAACCAAAAGAAAGGGGCTTACGCAGGATATCTTCAATCTGAAGAGGTAAAAAAAGCATTGCAGACCAATATTGTCGCTAATGTTTCTAGAGGATATTATAATCTTTTGATGCTGGATGCACAATTGGATATTGCCAGACAAAACCTTCGTTTAAATGATAGTACAACGAATATTATCAAATTAAAATACGATGCTGGTCAGGTAACCACTTTGGCGATTCAACAATCGGAAGCACAGAAATTAAACTCAGCTCAATTGATTCCGTTATTGGAACAAAATATTGCGATTCAGGAAAACGCTTTGAGCGTTTTAACGGGTTCTTTTCCAAATTCTAAAGAAAGATCTATTCAATTAAGTGCAATTGAAGTAAAACACAATACAGCAATCGGAGTTCCATCTGCCTTAGTAAGCAGAAGACCTGATGTAAAAAGTGCCGAATTGGCTCTTAAAGCGGCTAATGCAAATGTCGGTATCACGAAAGCGGATTTATACCCAGCTCTCAGAATTACGGCTCAAGGTGGCTTAAACTCTTTCGAAACCAGCAATTGGTTCAACATTCCGGCTTCATTGTTCGGAACTGTTGCAGGTGGATTAACGCAACCTCTTTTAAATAACAAAAGAGTGAGAACGCAATATAATATCGCTGTTGCGGAAAGAGAAAAAGCAGTTTTAGCTTTTAGACAACAAGTTTTGGTTGCTGTAAGCGAAGTTTCGGATGCTTTGGTTAAAGTAGAGAAATTGCAGCAACAGGAAACTTTCTTAAAAGAAAAAGTAAAAACATTGCAGCAAGCAATTAAAAATGCAAACTTGTTATTCAAAAATGGTATGGCAGAATATCTTGAAGTTTTAACGGCGCAGGCCAATTTATTGCAAAGCGAATTAGAACTTGCTGATATCAAAAGACAACAACTTACAGCCAATACAGATTTGTACCGCGCTCTTGGCGGAGGCTGGAAATAATACCTGTTACATTACCCGTTAATTATTTATTTTTTGAGATGAAAACGCTGTGGAACCTTTGGGTTTCATGGCGTTTTTTGTTTTTTTTATTTGCCACGAAGGCGCTAGGGCTCAAAGTTTTTTTAAGTTTCTTGTAGTCTCAATGCTTTCGGGATTGGCCATTAAACGGATTTTTATCTTATTTGTGTCCTTTTGAGTGCAGTTAAAGGACATGAAAAGTAATCGCTAGAAACGATAAATCTGCTCTACAAGCTCTAAACAGCAATTAAATCCTCTTGCCTCATTTCGTGCGATTTCTCTTTCTGAAAAAAACAATAAATCTTAACTTATTTTCTTACTTTTGAACAATAAAACTTAGTGTTTTAGCGCCTTCGTGGCAGAAAATATCAATTAAACAAATTTAAACTAATGAAGAAAATAGCATTTTTTGCGCTTTTAGCTTTACTATTTACAAGTTGCAAACAAAACAGTTCAGAACAAGAATTAGAATCAGCTAAAACCCAAGCTGATACTGTTACCGTAGCCAAAAAAGAAATAAAAGAGGAAAGTCCAGAAGAAGGAGATTGTAAAGATATAGAAGTTGAAATGGGATCTGGAAGAGAATGTACTCTAAAGGATACAGATATTAACCAGGTTTACCAAAATATCATTAAAAATAAAGAAGTAGATGAGTCAGAGTACTATTTGACCACTCTTCCAACAGAAAAAAAATCTATTGAAGTAAATAAAGACGGATTAATGTCTATTGATTATGAAATTACTAAAGACAAAGTAGCGATTACGATGAATTATGCAGGTGGTGTAACAGAAGTTACGCTAGAAAAAATAGATAATACAGTTAAAAGAAGTATTTATCATTATGCTGATTAATGCTAATAATTACTATTCTTTTGAGAAACCGCTATAAAGCTTTTTGTTTTTTAGCGGTTTTTTTTATTTGCCACAAAGGCGCTAAGTCTTAAAGATTTCTCTATGTTGATCATTAATTTTCAGTTTCTTTTTTATTCGAAAACATTTATAAAAATAATTCGTGGAAATTTGTGAAATTCGTAGCAACAAAAACTTTGTGTCTTAGCGCCTTCGCGGCAAACCCTAAAAAAATGACTTTCAATAAAGAAACATACCTAAATAATCTAAAACAAACTATTGAAAGCTATTATTCTATTTCCGAAAAATCTTGGAAACTAATTGAAAGTATCACCAGTTTTCAAACGCTTAAAAAAGGAGAAGCACTATTACGAAATGGAGAAATTGCTAAAAATCTTCATTTTATTGCAAAAGGAGTTTTGCGAGCTTTTATAACCGATGAAGAAGGAAATTTCTATAACAAAAACCTCTTTCTCGAAAATTATCTTGCGGGTTCTAAAGTTTCATTGATGCTTCAAACACCTTCCAATTTTACTATCGAAGCTTTAGAAGATTCCATTGTAATCAACATCAATTATAAAAAATACATGGAATTCATTAACGAAACCGACGATCTTAAAAACTTCTATATCTCTCACTTAGAAAGGCATTGGATTATCGAAAAAGAACAGAGAGAAGTCGCACTCGTTATGCAAAATGCCACAGAAAGATATATCACACTTCTTGAAAAACATCCTGACCTGGCAGATCGTGTTCCGCTATTGCACATTGCATCGCATTTAGGCATTACTCCAACGCAGTTAAGCCGAATTAGAAAAAGTCTAGAAAAAGATTTGTAAATCAACATATGTAAAGGTTTTTCAGGAAAGCTCGTTTTATCTTTGTTTTAGATTTAAATTCGATATCCAAAAAAAATGAAAAATACAGATCTCATCAAAGACAATATTGACAATCTTACCACGCTTTGGAAAACTGTTGCAACTCCTCTCCTTTCTTATCATAAAAATGATCCATTCCAATTCAGTCAAATAAAAAATTCAGGCTGGCCCAATAGATTATGGTTTCGAGAAGATATTACCGAAGAAAACTTTCCGCAGATTATGGAAATCATGGAGAAAAATCCAGGTTTGGTTATTCCATACTGGGATATTTTTGGCAGCAATTCAAAATCATTTTTTGAAAAAAACGGCTTTAATATCCGTATTCAGCTTGTAGCAATGGCTTTAAAATTAGGTGAAAAATTTCCGCTTCAAAGCAACCTTACTTTCAAAAGAGTTCTAAATGAAGAAGATGCCAAAACCTGGTCAGATATTTATCCGCTATCTTTTAGTTATGTTATTAGCAAAGAAACACTGGTTCATAATTATGAAAATGTCAAATTTTATTTGGTGCATTTTGAAGGAAAAGCGATTGGAACATTGACACTTTTTCAAACCGGAGAAACGATGGGAATTCACGGCGTTGGTGTTATTCCAGAAATGCGCAAAAGAGGTTTTGCAGAAGAAATCATGAAATTCGCCATCAACGAAGCCATTGATGCCAATTGTGAATATGCACAACTACAAGCTTCTGCTTTAGGAAAAGGCATTTATACCAGATTAGGTTTTGAGGATTTGTTTACTATTACGAATTACCAACTGAGTTAAATTCCAAATTTTAAAATCCGAATTCCAATTTATCAGCAAATTAATTCTCTCGCAAAGACGCGAAGTCGCAAAGTTTACTTTTTTAAGTTAGTTTCTTTGCGACTTCGCGTCTTTGTGTGAGCTATTTTCATTGAAACTTTGGCAAAGGTTTTTTAATCATAATTCGTCATGTTTAATGTCATGTTGAGCGAAGTCGAAGCACTCGTAAAGTTAAGCACTCGTACAGTTAAGCACACTAAATAGATTCAGCATGCGATCCTTCGACTTCGCTCAGGAAGACAATACTTTATAGAGCTACTTGCGGAGATCCCTCGTTCCTCGGGATGACAAACTGAATTACTTTGCAAATACTTCTCACCCATTTTTTTCCTCATTTAATGTCATGCTGAGCGAAGTCGAAGCACTCGCACAGTTAAGCACACTAAATAGATTCAGCATGCGATCCTTCGACTTCGCTCAGGAAGACACTAAAAACCTGTAACCCTTTGTAGCTTTGAACCTTTAAACTTTGAGACTCCGCGCCTTTGCGAGAACTATTTTCAATCTAAAATCCATATTCTATATTCTATATTCTAAAATCTACATTCTAAAATCCAAAATCAAAATCTTGTCCCAAATGCCCCCAAAATAGTCATAAATAGGTATTTCATGAAAAAATAAGAATAGTATATTTGTAATACATTAACTAACAACCATTTAAAACAAATACCCAATGAAAACAACAAAAATTATTTTTTGGACTACTACTATTTTAATCTTTCTATTCGAAGGCGTTATGCCAGCCTTAACCTCTCAAACTGAATTGGCCAAGGAAGGAATCAAACATCTAGGATATCCAGAGTATTTTGGAAATGCATTAGTTGTATTTAAAATTCTCGGAGTTTTAGCTTTAATTATTCCACAAGTTCCGGGACGAATAAAAGAATGGGCGTATGCAGGATTTGCTTTCGATTTTATTTTTGCTTCGATAAGTCATTTTGCGGTAGACGGAATCGGTTTTCAAGGATTCTTCCCTCTAATCGTTTTTGCCGTTTTAATTGTATCGTATGTAACATATCATAGAATACATCGTTATAAAAACATAGCACTCTAACAACCAAAACTTTATGATTGAAGTTTTTAAAACAAATGTTCAAGAAGCTACTCAATGTTCGATCATCATTGAGAAGCTTCTTGAGCATTATCCAGACAGCTCGATCAACTTCGATTTAGAAGATTGCGACAAAATCCTCCGTATTCACGCACCCGATTTTTCGAATACAAAAATTATCGATATTTTAAATTCGCACGGTTACTTCTGCGAAGCACTTCCATAAAAAATTAACACTTCTCAAATATTTGATTTCTAGTGTTTTAATATTTTTTATTGTATATTTGAAGGAGTACCAGTTTCCCTAATTCTATAAATTAAATTTCACAGATAATGTACTGAGGTTTTATAATAAACCAATCGGTAAACATAAACTGTCGAATTTTCTATTTCTAAAATTAAAAAAAATGAAGAGCGCTATTCAAAATACCATACTGGAAACCTACACTAAATTGCATGATTTAGTTTCCTCTTTTTCAAAAGAAGAAATCAATATTGTTCCGTTTGAAGGGAGCTGGACTGCTGGTCAAACCACACAGCATATTATTCTGGCCTGCTCTGGTCTGACTATGCTTTTTGCAGGAAAAACAGAAAAAACAACTAGAGAACCTGATGAAAACGTAAAAGCTCTAGACGCTATATTTTTAGACTTCTCTACCAAATACCAATCACCCGAAAATATAAAGCCCCCAGATATCGAATACGAAAAAGGCACTCTGTTAACTTCTATCAAAAAAATACAAAATGATTTGTTTGAAGCGGCAGAAACATACGATTTAACGCTTACTTGTCTGGACGCTAAAATACCTGGATTTGAACATTTCACCATTTATGAATGGCTTCATTTTGCCATTGTACATACGCAGAGACATACGCATCAGTTACAATCGATTTACGAATACATTAAAAAATAATAGAGCAGTATTTAACTAAAACTATTTTTATGAGATCAAAAGTTAGAACCATTGTTTCATCTGGTTTAGTTGCAGGAACATTAGACATCACTGCCGCTATTTTGATTTATGCAGGAATATTACATAAAACAACAGCAGAAAAAATTTTACAATCTATTGCAAGCGGTATTTTTAAAAAAGAAGCCTACACGGCAGGTACAGAAATGACTTTTGTGGGTTTAGGACTTCATTTCTTAATTGCTTTTATTTTTGCCTGGTTTTATTTTAAGATTTTCCCTTATATCCCATTTTTTAAAATAAATACTTTACTGTCGGGAGTCTCATACGGGTTCTTTATTTGGGTCATCATGAATCTTGTTGTTCTGCCCATTGTATTTCCTGTTTTACCAGAAAAGAAATTAGACTTTCCCCTTTTATTATCAATTATAATCGTAATTTGCTGCGTAGGAATACCAATTGCTTTTATAACGAGAAAGTATTACGCTAAATGGTATTAGAAAAAGTGACAAAGGCCCAAAGGTTAAAAACTTTGAAGCTTTGGTACTTTGAACCTCTGAACCTTTATAAAAAATGGCATTAAAAAAAAGGTCGAAAGTGACAAAGGCTCAAAGGCAAAACTTTGCTACTCTGAACCTTTGAACCTTTATAAAAAAAAATTAAACTTTTCTTCTTCCTGTAATTAATGAAATGATAAACAGGACTAAAAAAATGAAGAATAAAACTTTTGCAATGCTTGCAGCTCCAGCAGCAATACCGCCAAAACCAAAAATTCCAGCTATAATAGCAAGAATTATAAATATAACTGTCCAACGTAACATAGTAGTGATTTTTTAAGTTCTTAATATGACTGTTTTATAAGCCTTTTTTGTTTGATTCAAAGTTCTCTTATTCTTACAAATCTTATTAACTCTATACGCTTAATTGTTATCCCTATAAAATTAAACTAAAGCCAGAGCACACAGCAGTTTCACTATTATTTGCAAGCCTTACAGAATTACCATGTTTATGCTTTTGAGTTAATTTTTTGATCGATTGGATTAATTGCCGCTTCTATACTAAAGTAATTTTAGATAAAATTTTTAACCATAACGATGGAAGCTACAAAACATGGAGTCATTTTAGAAAAAACAGATCGAACTTTTGAAGAATTAGGTGTTTTAAATCCTGCAATTTATCAAGACGAAAATACTGTTCACATGTTTTACAGAGCTGCAAAAAGAGGGAATTTTTCGACCATTGGTTACTGCCGTTTTGAAGGACCAACCACTTTAGTCGAAAGAAATTCACAGCCCATTTTTGTACCAGATTATATTTATGAAATTCATGGTGTAGAAGATCCGAGGATTACCAAGATTGACGATAGGTTTTACATGACTTATGTTACTTATGACGGAATTAACGCCTGTGCTGCATTGGCAGTTTCAAAAGATTTAAAAGTTTTTAAAAAGAAAGGAATTATAACGCCAAAATTTATGCTTCACGAATTTACAAATTTGATTCGTAAGCATTTACAGAATCCAAGTATCGCTAAGATTTTGGCTTTTAATACCGAAAGAAATTATCCGCTGACAGAAACTATGAAAGAGAATCTGTTTGTTTGGGATAAAAATGTAGTTCTTTTTCCGAAAAAATTCAATGGAAAATTTGTTGCCTTGCATCGCATATTTCCATCGATTCAGATTTTTTCGTTTGAAAAGAAATCAGAATTAACAGAAGATTTTTGGAAAAACTATTTAAAAAATCTTCCAGATTACATTGTAATGGAACCTAAATATGATCACGAAACAAGTCATATTGGTCCAGGAGCCCCGCCAATAGAAACAGCAGATGGCTGGCTTTTAATTTATCATGCTGCCGAAAGAAGAGAAAAAGGATTGGTTTATCATGCCGCCGCTGTTTTACTGGATTTAGAAGATCCTTCAAAAGTTATAGCACGACTGCCTAAACCCATTATTACTCCTTCTGAATATTATGAAAGACATGGTTATGTCAATTATGTGGTTTTCCCGACAGGAACAGCCATTTTTGACGGCCAACTATATATTTACTATGGCGCTGCCGATGATAAGATTGCGGTAGCCTCCTTGAACCTGAACGAGTTATTAACCGAGCTAAAAAAGAATTCTCATGAAGACAATATCAAATAAATCAAAAATAGTTTTTTTATCTACTTTTCCGCCAACACAATGCGGCATAGCAACTTATACGCAAGATACCATAAAAGGAATTACAGACGTTTACGGTAAATCTATAAAATGTGAAATATGCGAACTGGTTAATGAACCAAAGGAGCATCCGACACAGGCCTATACCTTAAACACAAAAAATAAAGCAGAATATGCTAAAGTAGCAGAAGAAATCAATAAGGATGAAGCTGTGAAACTAGTTCATATTCAGCATGAATTTGGTTTGTTTTCAGGAAATTACGGAGATGATCTTTTAGACTTTTTAAATGTTATTAAAGCCCCTGTTACTTATACTTTTCATAGTGTAATTCCGAATCCGAATGACGAATTGAGAACATTCGTAAAGCTATTGTTGAGCTACAGTAATTCGGTTTTTGTAATGACTAATAAATCTAAAGAAATTCTAATTAAAGACTATGAAATTGATGAAGAAATAATTACTTGCGTGCCGCACGGAACCCATATTGTAATATATGAAACTCCAGAAAAGGCAAAAGAAAAATTAAATATTCAGGACAGATTAGTACTTTCAACTTTCGGCCTTTTGGGTGAAGGTAAAAATATAGAAACAGGCTTACAGGCTCTACCAAAAATTATCGAAAAGGCTCCAAATGCTCTATATCTAATTATCGGAAAAACACACCCCAATTTAATAAAAGACGGTGTCGATACTTACAGAGACAAATTAGAAGGCATAGTAAAAGAATTGAACCTTCAGGATAATGTTCGTTTTGTCAATCAATATTTAGATACAGATGCGCTTTTAGAATATCTACAAGCAACAGATATTTATATGTTTACATCCAAAGACCCGAATCAGGCAGTAAGCGGCACTTTTGCTTATGCAATGAGTTGCGCATGTCCGATTGTAGCTTCCAAAATTCCGCATACCAAAGAAGTATTAACTCCAGATTCTGGTATTTTAGTTGATATTGGAAATGTCGATCAGTTTGCTGAGGCCGCAATTAAATTGATCGGCGATGAGAATTTGAGACATGAAATGGGCATCAATTCTTTTACAAAAATGCGTGCCTCTTCTTGGGAAAATGCTGCAATAACTCATATGAATACGTATAAAAACCTGATCAAAAATCCGTCAGAAATAAAATACAGCTATCCTCCTATTCAGTTAAAACATATCAAAAAACTAACTACAGAATTAGGAATTATTCAGTTCAGTAAAATTTCTATTCCAGATTTAGATTCAGGATATACTTTAGATGATAATGCAAGAGCTTTAATTGCGTTCTGTATGCATTACAAACAAACTCAGGACAAAGACGATCTAGCTTATATTTTAATATACTTAGATTTTATTCAACGTTGTCAAAAACCAAAAGGAGACTTTATCAATTATGTTGATCAGGAAAACCGCGAACATGTAGAGCAAAATGCTGAAGTAAATTTAGAAGATTCTAATGCAAGAGCCATTTGGGCACTGGGAACTGTAGTCTCTATGTCAGACATTCTTCCTGAAGCTATTACCAAAAAAGCAACAAAATGTTTATTGAACTCTTTAAAATGGACCGAAACTATTCAGTCGCCACGTTCTATTGGTTTTGCAACAAAAGGTTTGTATTTGTACCATACTACAGTTCCTAATTTATACGTTGCCGCAATCATCAATAAATTGAATGCTAAACTTTTGGCTAACTATGAAGATACCGCAACAGAAGATTGGCAATGGTTTGAAAATTATCTGACTTACGGAAACGGAACTCTACCAGAATCAATGTTGTATGCTTATTTAATTACCAATAAACCAGTGTATAAAAAAGTAGCACTAGATTCATTAGACTTCTTAATTTCTAAAACATTTGTCGATGGAAACTTTAAAGCCATTTCTAACCAAAGCTGGCATCATAAAGGTTCAGAGCCTGATCAATATGGTGAACAGCCCATTGATGTTACTTACACAATTCAAACTTTAAATGCATTTTATAATGCCTTTAAAACACCAGAATATAAAAAGAAAATGAAAGCGGCGTTTAACTGGTTTTTAGGTAAAAATCATTTAAATCAGATTATGTATAATCCTGTAAGCGGCGGGGGTTATGACGGACTTGAGAAACACAATGTAAACTTAAACCAAGGTGCAGAATCGACGGTTTGTTACTTAACTGCAAGATTATTAATGGAAAAACTAGCCATGTCACAATCGCGTGTTATTCCGATACAAAAATCAAGAAGCGGCATTGCTATAAATTTATAAGAAAAAATACTGGAGCTAACCAAATACTTCATTTTTAAACCCTGAAAATCCCTTTCTTAATGAAAGGGATTTTTTGTTTGCGGACACTAACGTCAAAGTGCTTTAATTATTGTGAGCTTATGAAAATTATATAAGGCTGATGAAAAGTTGTGTAATATATTTTAACAAGTATTGAGCTAACTTTCCTATATAATTTAATGATTTGAAAAAAGTGTTAAATAATTGATTTTCATTTCACATCATTCACATTAAAACCAAAACATTTTGATCGTTGCTATTAAAAATACATTCGCCGAAATTGGAGAGACCACCTTATTCGCCAAAAGGTTTTTTAAGGAGGTTTTTATTCCGCCCTATGAGACCAAGGAGTTTCTAAAACAATGTTATGTTATAGGATACAAATCTCTGCCATTGGTAGCAATTACCGGTTTTATAATGGGATTGGTACTTACCCTGCAATCGCGTCCGACGTTGGTAAAATTTGGTGCAGAATCTTGGCTTCCTGGAATGGTGGCGCTTTCGCTGATAAGAGAAATTGCACCCGTAATTACTGCATTGATTTGTGCCGGAAAAATTTCATCTGGAATTGGAGCCGAATTAGGATCAATGAAAGTAACCGAACAGATTGATGCTATGGAAGTTTCTGCCGTTAATCCGTATAACTATTTAGTGGTAACAAGAGTGCTAGCCTGCACTTTGATGGTTCCGCTTTTAGTGTTTTTTGCAGATGCTGTCGGAATCATTGGCGGTTATGTAGGCATTAACATTCATGGCGATGTCAACTTCTATAGATTTTTAACTCAGATCATTCAATCCTTAGAATTCTTAGATCTCTTTCCAGCCACTATTAAAACTTTCTTTTTTGGATTTTTTATAGGAATGATTGGCTGTTACAAAGGTTTTAATGCTTCTAACGGAACAGAAAGTGTGGGTCAGGCTGCCAATTCTGCTGTTGTAACAGCGTCGTTGAGCATTTTTATTATTGATATGGTTGCTGTACAAATAACCGACTTATTCTTTTAAAATGATGAAAGAAAAACTACATAAAGAACCCAAAACAAAAGAGAAAGATAAAACTCCCATTATCGAGATTAAAGATCTTCATAAAACTTTTGGAAAAGATAATGCCGTTTTAAAGGGAGTAAATCTTACTTTGAATAAAGGCGAAGATTTAGTGGTTTTAGGACGTTCAGGCTCTGGAAAATCAGTCACGATAAAATGTATCGTTGGATTGATTGAGCCAGACAAAGGCGAAATCAAAGTTTTTGATGAAAACGTTCTTAATATTTCAAAAAGCGAGCTGAATGAAATTAGAGTCCGAATCGGATTTTTGTTCCAAAGCGGGGCACTTTACGATTCGATGTCCGTTAGAGAAAATCTCGCTTTTACCTTGACCAAACACAAACGCGATTTAAGCCAAGAAGAAGTTGATAATGAAGTAATGGAAGCATTAGAAAGTGTAGGACTAGCCGATGCCGTTGACAAAATGCCTTCTGAACTTTCGGGCGGTATGAAAAAAAGAATTGGTTTGGCGCGCACGCTAATCTTAAAACCAGAAATTATTTTGTACGATGAACCCACAACAGGTTTGGACACGATAACTTCAAGAGAAATCAGCGAATTGATCTTGGATATTAAACACAAACAAAAAACTTCTTCCATCATTATTACTCACGATATGGCCTGCGCAAAAATGACCGCCGATCGAATTGTAGTTTTAAAAGAAGGAGTTATTCACGCCGAAGGAACATACGAAGAATTAGAAAAAGACGAAGACGAATGGGTACGCTCATTTTTTGAATAAAGCAAAATAAAATAATAGAAATCATGGAAAAGGAATCTGGATATACTTGGAAATTAGGAATGTTTGTAACGATAGGTTTACTGCTTTTTATAATGGCCGTATATTTTATCGGAAAACAGCAAAATCTTTTTGGTTCAACCTTTCATATTAGTTCTCAGTTTAAAACTGTAAGCGGTTTAGAAGTCGGAAATAATGTTCGCTTTTCTGGAATTAATGTTGGAACAGTAGAACAAATTCAGTTAAAAAATGACTCGACAGTACGAGTTGTTTTGGTCATGAAAGAAGAAGTTCGAAAATTCATTAAAACGGACGCCACGGCCAGTATTGGTTCAGATGGTTTAATGGGCGATAAAGTTTTAACCATTTCTCCAGGTGCTAAATCCCAAAAAGAGATTGAAGACAACGGGCAGATTGCTTCTGTTGACGGAATTGAAATGCACGATATAATGAAAAGCGTTAAGAAAAGCGTCGATAATATAGGTGTGATTTCAGACGAAATAGCCATTTTTAGCCACAGCATGAACAACGGAAACGGCGCTTTAGCAAGATTGGTCAAAGATGATAAAATGGCTAACAGCGTTTCGAATACGCTTTCTAATCTAGAAACAGGTACAAAAGGTTTCAGTGAAAATATGGAAGCGGCAAAAAGCAATTTCCTATTTAGAGGCTATTTCAAGAAAAAAGAAAAAGAGAAAAAAGAGAAACAAGAAGAAAGAAAAGAGAAACAAGAGGAAAAGAAAGAAAAGCAAGAAGAAGCTAAAAAAGAGAAAGAAGAAAAAGCTGCCAAAGAAAAGGAGCAAAAAGAGAAAGAAGAAAAGCAAAAACAGGAAGACGCTAAAAAGGCAGAAACTAAAAATTAAATTCCAAATTTTTAAACTCCAAATTCCAATTCTCATTTTATGTCTTCCTGAGCGAAGTCGAAGGATCGCATGTTTAATCTATTCTTTGCGTTCTTAGGACGTGTCCTTCGACTTGGCTCAGGAGGACAAATATTTTGAAAAGCCTAGTATATCAAAATTCACAATTCACAATTAAAACTATATGCCAAGTCAATTCAAACATACCGCCTTAAAAGTTTTAAAAATTACTGGAATTACGATTGCGGTAATTTTGTTTTTGCTGTTTATCATTCCGTTGCTATTTCCTGGAAAAATTGCTTCGGAAGTGAAGAAAATTGCGAACGAACGTCTGGATACGAAATTGGAATTTACAAAATCTAAACTTTCCTTTTTTACGCATTTTCCATCATTGACTGTTTCGCTAGACGATTTATCGTTAACAGGATCTAAACCTTTCAGCAATGATACTTTATTAAGAGCCGATCAGGTTGCATTTGGAATTGATATCAAAAGGCTACTTTTTGACAACGAAGTTAAAATCAATAAACTGTATGTTTCCGATGCTTTAATAAATGTAATGGTCAACACAAAAGGTCAAGCCAATTATAATATTTATGTAGCACCCGAAGATCGAAACAAAAAAGAAGATCCGAATGCTCCAGAAGAAGGAACAGCAATTCGATTGGAACGCATCGATTTACAAAACTGCCACGTAAAATATAACGACCGTTCGGCAAAGATTCTAGTTGATGCAAAAGGCTTTAATTATATCGGAAAAGGAAATTTGAGCGAAGATATTTTTGACTTGGCAACCGATGCTAAAATTGACGAACTGGATTTTTATTATGATCGAACTGGCTACTTAAGAAAGAAAAAAGTCAGTGCCGATTTAATTACCCGAATCAATACACACGCACTTACTTTTATTTTACAAAAAAATGAACTTCATATCAATAAACTCCCTTTAAAGTTTACTGGTCTTTTTTCCATTTTAAGAGATGGGTATAAAATCAATATTAAAGCGGCTTCAGAGAATACAACGGTAAAAGATTTATTGTCTGTAATGCCACCCGAATATTTAACGTGGCTGGAAAGAACAGAGATTTCAGGACGTAGTGATTTACTGCTCACTTTTAAAGGAAACTATAACGTTCAGAAAAAACAAAAACCAAACTTAGCTTTCAATTTAAAAATTAATGAAGGCTCGGTAAATTATAAAAATGCGCCAGTTCCTTTAACCGATTTCCAAATGGATCTAAATGCTATGCTTCCATCTTTAGATACGGAACAATTGCTGGTTAATTTGAGAACCTTAAAATTTAAAGTGGGCGAAAAAGATTATTTTAGTGCTTATCTTCACAGCAAAGGTTTAAGCGAAATGTCGATTAATGCAAGCGTGAAAGGCGCTTTAGACCTTGCTGTTGTTGATGCTGCTTTAGGATTGGAAAATATGGATTTGAAAGGAATTCTAAAAACCGATATTAAGGCTCGAGGCGTTTTTAGCACAACAAAAAAATTATTTCCAAAAACGATTGGAGGCATTTCATTGCGAAACGGCTGGCTTAAAACAAAATATTATCCCAATCCTATTACCAATATCACTTTTATAGCTAATATGCTGAATAAAGCGGGAACTTATGAGGATTTGATTGTTGCTGTAGCGCCTTTTTCTTTTGTTTTTGAAGGAAATCCGGTTTATGTCAATGCCACTTTATCCGATTTTAGCGATTTGGCTTATAATGCCAAAATTAAAGGCGAACTGAATGTAGGCAGAATCTATCAGGTTTTCTCTCAAAAAGGGCTTGACTTAACAGGCTACGCCAAAGCAGATCTTTCGTTAAAAGGAAAACAAAGTTATGCTACGACGGGTCAGTACGATAAACTGGACAACAGAGGAACATTACTGCTAAAAAACATAAAAGCAACTTCAGAATTATTTCCGAAAGCTTTCTATATCAAACAAGGGAATTTCCGTTTTCAGAATGAAAAAATGTGGTTTGAAAAATTCAATGCTTCGTATGGAAAATCCGATTTTGACATCAACGGTTATCTGCTCAATACCATCAATTATTTCTTAGAATCAAAAGGGACTTTGAGCGGCAATTTCAACTTAAAATCAAAATTGATTAATGTAGATGAATTTATGGCGCTTGAAGAAGGCGAAAATAAAGATCGAAACCTAGAAGTTGAATATGCTAAAGAAGATCATCCGAAAATGAGCGGCGTGGTCATTATTCCAGAAAACCTAAATGTCACTTTAAATGCAAATGCAGACAAAATAGAATTCAATAAATTGACATTTAACAAACTAAATGGAAAAATAGGTGTAAAAAAAGAAGGATTTTACTTAGAAAATATTACCTTTAATATCATTGACTGTGTTTTAGGGATTAATGCATTGTATAAAGACGAGTCTCCGATTTCTGCCCATTTTGATGCTCATTTTACAGCAAAAGACTTTGATGTACAACGAGCTTACAAAGAAATCCCGATGTTTCATGATATGGTTACCGCCGCTGAAAAAGCGCACGGAATAATCTCTGTTGACTATAAAGTAAAAGGAGATTTAAACGGAAATATGGGGCCTATTTATGAATCTATGCATGGCGGAGGAACCATTAATTTACGTGATGTTCAAATTAAGGGTCTGAAACTTTTTGACGGAATTAGTTCTAAAACAGGACAAAATGGTTTGAACAATCCTGACATGAAAGGAATTGAAATCAAATCGACTATAGATAAGAATCTTATAAATATTGAGCCATTTACCTTTAGCGTAGCTAGTTTTAGGCCCACTATTAAAGGAACTACAAGCTTTGACGGACTTCTGGATTTAAGAATGCGTTTAGGACTTCCGCTTTTCGGAATTATAGGTTTTCCAATTGTAATTACTGGAACACACGACGCTCCAAAAATTAAAATATTCAGTAAAACAGGACAAGAAATTAATCCGGCTGTTTACGATGAAAAAAACAATAAGGTAATTCGAAAAGAAAAAGTTAGCAAATCCAAAACAAAATAGAAATGAATTCAAAATCTCAGCATAAAAACAGTTCATTCGAGAAGTTTGCTTCAAAAGTTTCTAAAGCCGCTGGAAGCACACCAGCTTTTATTGGAGCTCTATTTCTTGTTATTGCCTGGGCTATTTCAGGGCCAATTTTCGATTATTCTGAAACTTGGCAATTGGTAATCAATACAGGCACAACGATTATCACTTTTTTAATGGTTTTTTTGATTCAAAAAGCACAAAATAAAGATTCTCTTGCCATTCAGTTAAAATTAAACGAGCTAGTGGCATCCAATGATTTATCGAGTAATAGTCTTGTTGATGTCGAAAATATGACCGAGGAAGAGATGAAGATTATTCAGAAATATTACCATCACTTAAGCCAGTTGGCAAAAAAAGACAAAACGATTAGAACATCGCATTCTATTGCCGAAGCAGAAGAAGTTCATAGTCGCAAAAAAGCAAAAAAAAGTAAACCAGATACTATTAAAAAAACTACCAAAAACACTTCTAAAAAAATAACCAAAAAATGAAATTGAGCTCTACTGAAACGTATTGGCCATTAAAAAATGCCATAAAACAAAGTTATCCTTCAATAGATTCTGATATCCACACCGACATTTTGATTATTGGTGGAGGCATAACAGGAGCTTTAACAGCATACAAATTATTAAATGAAGGAAAAAAAATTATTCTTGTAGACCGCAGAGATGTCTGTGGCGGAAGCACTTCTGGCAGTACAGCCTTATTGCAATATGAAATTGATGTTCCTTTGCATCAACTCATAAAACTACGTGGCGCTAGATGTGCCATAGACAGTTATCAAAATGGAAAAAAAGCCATTTTCGATCTTCGAAATATAATTGATACTGTGGGATGCGATTGTGGTTTTGAGTTTAAAAAAAGCGTCTATTTTACTACACTAAAAAAAGATGTTCCTTATCTAAAAAATGAATTTAAAGCTAGGAAACAGCATGGTTTCGAAATCAGCTGGTTAAGCAGATCTGAATTGCAAAAAATGGGATTGAATGCAATTGCTGGCGTAGAATCTAAAACCGCTGCTGTTATGGATCCGTTTAAATTGGCAACCGATCTTCTGTTTCATTGCCATGAAAAAGGAATGCAGATTTTTGACCGAACCAATATCGCTTCTATTCAGCATCAAAAAGGCAAAATTATTGCAACCACTGACAATAAATGTTCTATTACAGCAGATCATATCATACATTGCACAGGTTACGAAAGCACAGAAATGCTAAAAGAAAAAGTGGTGGATTTAAAAAGCACTTACGTTATCACTTCTGAAAGTCAGTCTGATCTTCCAGAGAATTTTAAAAACACTATTTTTTGGGACACAGCATCTCCTTATCATTACATTAGAACTACAGATGATAATCGCATCATAATGGGCGGAGGAGATGAGGATTTTAAAGACGCAACGAAACGAGATAAATTGCTTCCTAAAAAAGAAACCTATCTTTTAAAGCAATTCTTTAAAAGATTCCCTGATTTAAATTTTAAAATTGATTATTCCTGGGCAGGCACTTTTGGAGAAACCAAAGACGGTCTTCCCTATTTCGGAAAACCTAATCCGAGAAAAAACGAACATTACATTTTGGGTTTCGGAGGTAACGGAATCACTTTTAGCGTCATTGGAATGAATTCGATCTTGGATTCACTTAATAACAAAAAAAATACAGATTTAGATTATTATAGATTTGGAAGATAAAAAAAGATGCTAAGGTTCTAAGATACTAAGTTGCTAAGTTTTTTTCTTAGAGTCTTAGCATCTTAGAACCTTAGTAACTTAACCAAGCACCAACTCCATTTGAATATTACAACGCTTATAAGGCGTTTCTAGACCAAACACTTTCTCAAAACCTAATTTATAATAGAGATTTATTGCGGGCTTTAGAACTGTATTACTTTCTAAATATATATTTTTTGCTCCCAACTCTTTTGCAGAATTTAATATTGCTTGACCAAGAAGCCAACCTATATTTTTTCCTTGCGCTTTTGGAGAAACAGCCATTTTTGCCATCTCAAAATCATATTCCGAATTATTCATTTTAATTAAAGCGCAGACACCTACAGGTTCATTTTCATCCAGAGCCACAAGAATTTTTCCTCCTTTTTTCAGAATATATTCTTCAGGATTATCGAGCGCTTTATAATCGGCTTCTTCCATTTCGAAATAAGTTGAAATCCATTCTACATTTAACGCTCTAAAGGCTTCCTGATATTCTGATTTATATTCTACAATTTTTACATCTTTGCTTTCTCTCTTTTTCTTTTGTTCACTAACTCTTTTAATTAAAGATTTTTGCTCCAACAAAAACTCCCATTCTTCCAGTGCAGCCCACAGATTATGTTTGCTTTCCGCAATTATTCCTTCAATTGCAACATCAATATCTTCTAGCTGCTGTTTGATTTTCTTCGAAATCAAAATTCCTTTTTCAGTAAGAACGACATTATTCTTTCTCTTATCCTCAGTTTTTGCGCTTTCTTCAATCAACCCAGCACCAATCATTTCCTGAATAATTTTACTGACAGAAGGCTGAGAATGTCCAATTTCATTAGCAATTTCAGTAATGGTAATTTCGCGTTCTTCTGCCAAAGTATAAAATACAGGAAACCATTTCGGTACAAATTCAACCCCATACAATTCATATATTTTGGCAGCATCATCTGTAACAACTGCAGTCATTAAACGCAAACGGCTTCCTAATGCCGCTTTTCCAACTTTATCAAAAAATTCCATAATAAATAATCAATTATATAACTAATTATACAAATATATGTTTTTTTTTATATACTAAGAAACTAAGGTTCTAAGATTCTAAGTTTTTTTTTCAAACTATAGAATTTTAGAACCTTAGCGTTTATCTTTTTGAGAGGCTAAGTTATTAAGATTCTAAGGATCTAAGTTTTCCTTTAAAAAAAAACTTAGAATCTTAGTAACTCAGAACCTTAGCAACTTAAAATATATTGTGCTTTAGAGCTAGCGACAGTATTTTTTTGAGAGGCTAAGTTGCTAAGATTCTGAGGTTCTAAGTTTTCCTTAAAAATGCTTAGAAACTTAGCAACTTAAATATATTATGCTTTTAAGCTAACGACAGTATTTATTTTTAAGATGGTGAAATATAAGTTTTCTCAAAAAAAAAACTTAGAATCTTAGCATCTCAGAACCTTAGCAACTCCGGCCGTTAGGCCGTAATAGCCAACGAATTCAAATTAAACTTATATTCTTTTGGGCTGCAGTTGAATTTTTGTTTGAATATTTTAGAGAAATAGCTTCTGCTGGTGAAACCAATGCAGTATACAATTTCTGAAATATTTAAATCAGATGTTCTAATTAGAATTTCGGCTTTTAGAACACGCATGTGTGTGATGTAATCGTTTACTGTACGATTATGAATCATTTTGAAACCCTCTTGAAGTTTATTTGGAGACAAACCAGATCTTTTACTTAAGGCCTTAATAGAAAATGCCTCTTCTGGACTTGTTTTAATAAACTCTGACAGTTCTTTTATTTCTTCCATTTCTCTTAAAGTTAATCCGTTTGATTCATTTGCAAAAGCATGCAAATCATCTGAATGCTGTTGGATTTCCATTGCCAAAATAATTCTCATGATGCCTTCTTTCAGCAAATTTCTTACAATTCCTTTTTGTGTGATGGAATTAAGCTGCTCTATTTTTTCTGCAATCTGCAAATTATACGAACCAATATAAAAGAAATCTGTTACTTGATTATTTTCAAAAAAAGTATCTTTTACCTGCTGATTTAAAGAATGAGTTTGACTTGCAGCATCAATTTGAGTACCAACAATAATTAAAGTAAGTTTTGTTTTTTTACCTTTTTCAAAAAAGAGAACATTATCCTGGTTTTGTTTTGATGTTACAATTGCGGTTTGAAAAGTTTTTAATTTTCGTTCCTCACCATTTAATCCAAAACTGTGCGAAAGGTTTCCTTTAGAACAATAAGCAAAATAAATAGGCGACGATTTTACATTTAAAAAATCCAATCTCACATCTGCAGAAAATGTCATATCAAACTGAACATAAGAGATATTATCATTAAAGGAAGCTCCAATAATAGAACCTTCTGCAAAACTGTTTTCTACTTCAAGTGCATATTCGTCTAAATCAAAATTCACTTTTCCGCCAAAACTAGTCTGAAGTTCATCAAATATATTTTGAGTTTTTTCTGTATTTATAGTAACTATTTTCATGGTTTGCCGGATTTAAAATTATAATTTGCTAAAAAGATTATTTTCTAGAAATCTGAAATTCAAAGTTCGTTTAAAGACAAGCCAAAAATGTTATATAATTTTTTGGTTTTGTTTTATAATTCCTTATAAATGTTTATTTTAACATATCTATTTATCCAGCATGAAAAGTTTTTCCTTTGCCCCTATTAGTTCTCCCTCTTCTAAAATTCTCATTTTAGGCACAATGCCTGGAACAAAATCTTTAGAGCTGAATCAGTATTATGGTCATAATCAGAATAACTTTTGGAAGTTTATGTTTCAGATTCTAGGAGAAGAGTTTTCTACTGATTACGAAACGCGAAAAAACTTATTAATCAAAAACAATATTGCGCTTTGGGATGTCTTACAATTTTGCGATCGAGTTGGAAGTTTGGACAGTGCGATTAAAAACGAAATAGCAAATGACTTTGAAGATTTTTTGGAAACACATCCTCAAATAGAAAGTATTCTTTTTAACGGGCAAAAAGCAGCCGCGTTTTTTAAAAAATATGTTCACTTAACAAAAGAATATAAAACATTCACACTTCCATCAACTAGTCCGGCCAATGCTGGCAAGACTTTTCAGGATAAATTAAACGAATGGAATATCATTAAAACCTTATTATAAACACCAGCATTTTATACAATTAAAATGCAAATATTGAAATCATGTAACTTTTTCGCTTTAAAGTATAACAAAAATCATCCACTCTCAATCTAATTTTACATCAAAGAAAAATAAGCCATAGTGAAGATTTAATGAACGAAATGGAAAGGCTTTCTTCTTATTAAAATTGACAAAGCAAACTGTAAAAAGTTTAGTCTATAAAGAGAACATTGGTTATGTTAGTTTATTTTTGGGAAAAAGCTACTCTATAGAAATATAGAGTAGTTTTGTTTTTATAGGCTACCATTAAAAGATAAAAACATGAAAATTCAGACCTATTATAATCATATACGGTTTTATACACCGCATCATTTTATATATTATCCCATTTTAATTTTGTTCTTGGCTGCCAGTATTTATTTGGCCATTACGACAGAAGATCATTTAATATGGACATTTATCAGCGTGGCTTTTGTGTTTCTTTTTGCACTCGCTTATATGCTGCGCCAACATTATGCATTGACACTACAAAACAGAATTGTACGCTTAGAAATGCGCTACCGCTATTTTACCTTGACAGGCAAAAGATTCGAAGAATTTGAATACAAACTTACAGACGATCAGATTTTTGCCTTACGTTTTGCACCAGATAACGAATTGGTTCCGCTTGTTGAAGATACTTTAAAAAATAGCTTAACAGGCGATGCAATCAAAAAAGCAATTGTGCACTGGAAAGCAGATTATCATAGGGTTTAATAATAACAATGGCAAAAGTCAATAGCAATTACAATAGCAAAGTTCAATAATAATATCAATTTTTAATTTTTAAAATTAATTATTGAATTTTACCATTGACATTGATTTTTACCATTGCCATTGAATTTTGACATTGACTTTTGCCATTGTTATTGCTATTGATTTTTGAAATTGTTATTGAACTTTCTTTTTATTAAAAATAAGATAAAATAGAGACAGCAATACGCCAACTACCAAAATTACAGCAAAATAGATTGCAGCGATATTGGGATGTAAATAGTTTGGCTCGTAAAATAATTTATCTAGTGTTTTAAATTTTTCTGCTAAAGCCTTTCTATTAAAATTATTTCTAATTCCATTAAGCGGTTCATTTTGATTATCTCTATAGTGATATACATCTTGAGTCAGTAACTTCGGAATCAGGTTTGTTTCTATATTGTATTTTCTTAAAAGTGTATCTAATCTTTGAAAAGTATACGTTACCGAATCTTTTTTAGCATTATAGAGCAATTTATAGCGATCTACAGCTGCATTATATTTTTGCTTATCTACAGAATCTCCTTTTACAGGATTAAATAAAGACTTATTTTCTAAGAAAATACAAATATCTTCATCATGTTCTGGACGCACCGACACACTCTTAAAAATAATTTCTGTGCTATCTCCCACAATTCTTTTTGAGATCACTCTTTTGTGCAATTCCTCTTTATCAAAACCAATAATATCAAAAATACTATCCGCTTTACTTTTCGTTTTATCAAAAGTGCTCGTTAAAGCTTTTATGGTATCAATGCTATAATAATTGGTTTCTATAATCGGAAATTCGCCAGGTACAATTGTATCGTCTTCCTTAATTACCGGATAAGGTTTTGGATATAAAATATTCTCATAATTAAATAGTTTTTCAGAACTATAGGAAGTGTATGCGTATAAAAACGGATTTAAGACATTGATCAGTTTTTTGTCATTATTAAAATCATTTTCAGACAATTCTGATTTCAGTTTAGCATTCATTCCGAAACTATAGCTAATAAAAAACGAAAAAGTCAGAAATGAAATAAAAAGTAAACAACCCGCGATTTTAAGTAGATTCCCTCCTTTATAACCTTCTCTAGAATGATTTCGAATCAAAAAAATCAAAAAGAAAAGCAAAAACAAACCACTTACAAAAAAGTGCGAAATCGAAACGTCATCGTAAAATTTGAATCGGTAAAACTCCGTGTAGGTATTAATATTCTTTAGTCCTTTAAAAGTAAAATAACCGTATAAAAAGTAAGCTAAATGAATTAAGGCTAATACTATAAAAGATTTTATGAAATAACGTTTTAGATTTTTGGTCATCTTTAAAAGGTGCTAAGGTTCTGAGATTTTAAGATATTAAGGTTCTAATATACTTAAAATTTATCTTGCCTTTCATAAAAATATATTTACAAAATTAAAAAGAAAAATAATCTGGGCGTGCCACCATTATAAAAAAAGGGCAAATAATAGCAACGCATATTCGCCCTTTTTTCATAATGCTGTCGGGCTGTCCATGCTGCTTCGGCAGCTTATTCCCATCCCTCACGCAATCACGGTTTCAAAACAACCTCCCGAAACATTTAGCCACAATAAACCCAATCGACAATAAATTTCTGCCAATTTTTGGTTGCAAAGGGACAAAGTTGCAAAGAGACAAAGGTTTTATAGGTATTTGTATTTTGTAAAAAGAAGTTTTCTGATACAGAAATCTGATTTTGCTAATCGCAAAAGATTTTCAGTAGAGAAGCACTGCTGTGCGCCTAAAACACAGGATATCCGTAATCTGCCAATCTTTGGTTAGATGCACTGCAGTTCATCTCTACAGTATGCCAGAATTTGATTTCGCTAGAAAAAAACTTAGAACCTTAGTATCTTAGCATCTTAGTATCTTAGTATCTTAGCATCTTAGCACCTCAGAACCTTACTTAGAAATATCAAACCCTTCCTTCACAATTTCGCTTTCCACTTTATCAATCAGTTTATTGGTTTTACCCGTAAGTCTTTCTTTTTTCCAATCGCCTTTTACGTATATGACAATCGTAATTAAAGCCGTTACAACAGAAGCAATCGGGAAAGCCCACCAGATTCCAATTTTACCCAAAGAAGTATTATGAGACAAAATAAAAGCCAGCGGAAACTGAATTACCCATTGCGAAACCAAAGTTAGAATCATAGGCAATTTTGTATTTCCAACAGCACGAAAAACACCAGTTAAACAAAGCTGTATGCCTAAAAATCCCCAAGAGAGACAAGTAATTCTCAATAACTCCGTTCCACCTTCAATAACGGCTTGATCATTTGGAACAAAAAATGCGATTAGATACGGTGCAAAAATAAAAGCAATGATTCCGAGACCAGTCAATAATCCGAAACCAAGATAGGCTCCCAATTTTGAAATTTCAGCAGCACGATCAACATTTCCAGCTCCAATATTTTGCCCAACAAGAGTTGCAATCGCCATTGATAAACCCAAAGCCGGAATTAAAATAAGCTGAATCAAATTGGAACCCGCACCATAAGAAGCAACCGTTAATGTACCAAAACGGACAATCAAAAATGTGATCGCCATCATTCCCAAAGCACGCATTGACTGCTCAATTGAAGACGGAAAACCAATCTCAAACGCTCTTTTGATATGTTTATAATCAGGTTTAAAATCGGAAATGCGAAGATGGATTCCGTGTTTTCCTCTAAACAAAATGGCAAATCCAATTATAATAGCCAGAAGCTGTGTAAATAAAGTTGCCAAAGCCGCCCCTTTTACGCCTAAAGCTGGAATAAATTTCCATCCGTAAATAAACAGCGGATCTAAGGCAAAATTCAAGATAACAGTTCCGAGAACAATATAAACAGGCAACGTTACGCGGCCTACACCTCGCATTATAGACTGAAAAATCATAAATCCGAAACTAAAAACAAGCCCCACAAAAGCTACTCTCATAAAACCTAAAGCATCTACATAAACCGTAGGCTCTACCTTTAGTAGGTATAAAAAGTATGGACTCAAAATATATCCTATAATTGACAGAAAAACAGAGACAATAATCACCATAGATAAAGTCTGTGCTGCCACGTGATTGACCATTTTTTGATTTCCGGCTCCAAAATATTGAGCAATTAAAATAGAACCCGCAATAGCCAATCCAGTTCCTAAAGCAATGGTTAAAAATATTACAGGCGTGCTTATTGAGACCGCCGCAACGGCATCACCGCCCAGACGCCCAACCCAAAAAGCATCTACCAACTGATATGCGGCTTGTAATAAATTAGCAATCATAATCGGAACGGCTAATTTTAATAATGAAGAAAGGATTGGCCCTTCTAATAATTCATTTTTTTTCATTTATTCAAAATAATTATTCAAAAATCAGTTGACATATCAACTTTTAAAATTCAAAAAAAATTAAAGAGTTTCTAACTTGTCTGCATAAGATCGTACCGCATTCAACGCTTCAATTCTTTCTTTTGGAGAAAAAACAGACATTACTTCTTCTTCTGCCCTTTTCATCAGCAAGCGAATATTTTTTGCTAGCGAAATTCCTTCATCTGTAAGACTTACAATATTTTTACGTTTGTCTATTTTATCTTTTACAACCTCAACAAGATTCTTTTTTTCAAGTGCTGATATACTTCTTAAAATAGACGATTTGTCTCGCATTGTTTTATCTGACAATTCTCTCTGCGAAAGACTTTTATGATGCAAAATCATCAACAATGGCAACTGTTCTAGCTGTAATGTAATTCCGGCTTCATTCATTAACGCATTGGTACGTCTGAAAATTGCACGTTTGATACGATGAATCTGAAAGAAGAAACTATCTGATATTTCTTCTTTCCAAAAATTTGAAAAACTTTCTTTATCGGTATGTTTTTTTTCCATGATGCAAAATTACAAAAAAGATTGACATGTCAACTATTTTTAAAACAAATCCTTATTTTACTGATATAAAATTCATTCACTAAAATAATTCGGTCAAAAAAAGAAAAATGAACGATTATTTTTACTAACTTTAAATGTTAAATATTGCCTAATAAAAACTTAAAAATTAATCTGATGAAACAATTATTTATTTTTTTGGTAATGATGCTCCTTTGGATTCCGTTAACCGCTCAAACTGTTGCTGAAGCCAGTAAAGAGGATAGCTTAACAACTTTTAAAACTGAAAAAGACGATTTTCAAGATAGTACTGTAGATGATCTGCCCTGGCACAATAGACGCTTTAAAGTTACTGCCGGCGCTTTTTTTCCTGTAAATAACACGCAAGTTAAAGTTGAAGGCAACAACGGAAATATAGGAACTGAGATTGATCTTGAAAATGATTTAGGATTTTCTAAATCAACTGTATCCTTTTTAGGAACATTTGATTGGCGCATATCCAAAAGGTCTCGATTAGGTTTTGAATATTTTGTATTAGACAGAACTGCAACAAAAACGTTGCAAAGAGATATTAATTTCGGAGATCATACTTACCCATTGGACGGAAGGGTTCAAGGTACTTTTAATGTACAGATTGCTAGAATTGCTTATGGGTATGCTATTTTATCTAAACCTAAATATCAAGCTGGTCTATTGATTGGGGCGCATGTTCTTTTCGCAGATTTAGGATTAAAATTAGAAGCTAATACACAAAGTGTAGAATATCGTGATACTTTTGATTTTACTGCGCCACTGCCAGACGTTGGAATTTGGGGCGAATTTGTTCTCGGAAAACGCTGGGGTTTATATGCCAACGTAAATTATCTTGCCGTAAAAATTGATGAAACCGATGGCCGAATCATAAGCTACAATTTATCGGTTTTATATAATGTTGTAGATAACTTTAGCCTTACTGCAGGTTATACTGGTTTGAACTTTAGAATAGATACGATTCAAGACCGATTAAACGGTTTCTTAAAATGGGGATATAACGGACCAACTATAACAGCGGTTTACACTTTCGGTAAGCATGTTAAAGTTACTAGATAAAGGTTCTGAGTTTTTTTAACCGCAAAGATTTACGCAAAGTTCGCAAAGTTTTTTTTAGCTGAATGGAATATTCTCGCAGAGGCGCAAAGTCGCAAAGTTTAAATACAAAGCTGTACGGAAAAAAGCTCTGAGTTTTTTTTAACCGCAAAGAGCGCAAAGATTTACGCAAAGTTCGCAAAGTTTTTTTTAGCTGAATAGAATATTCTCGCAAAGACGCAAAGTCGCAAAGTTTTTTATATTCTTTGCGACTTTGCGTCTTTGCGAGATTAAAATTTCATCAAAAAACTTTGCGAACATTGCAATCTTAAAAAATCTCTGCGAACTTTGCGAAAAAACTTTGCGTTCTTTGCGGTAAAATCATGCTCAAAGTATCTCCAACCTGAAACCTGAAACCTGAAACCTGAAACAAAAAAAATAAACCCGATAACTCTCCAGCTATCAGGTTTATTACCAAACTTAAACTTACTTAACTCAAAATAAAACTTTATAAATTTAGAATCTCAGAAGCTTAGAATCTCAGCATCTTAGAAACTTAGAATCTTAAAAAACTATTTTTCGATTGGAGTGAATTTTACTGCTGTTCCTCCTCCAGCTGCCAATTTGATATTTAAAACAGTTTTGTTGTTTACTTTTTGCTTAGAGATTGTAACTGGATATGGATTGGTTTTATAATTTGCCCCTTCTCCATCTGCGTAGATTTCTGCTTCGTATTCTTTGTTTTTGTCTAAAAATGACAAGGCTACTTTTAAGTCTCTTGCATTTCTATTTGTGATTGATCCTAAGTACCAATTTTTCTCATCCCAATCTTTACGGGCAATTGTAGTGTATTCTCCAATTTTAGAATCTAAAACTTTAGTATCCGACCAAGTACAAGGCACATCTTTTACGAATTGAAATTCTGGTTTTCCTTCATAGTTTTCAGGTAAATCAGATGCCATTTGCAGTGGGCTGAAAATAATTACATACAAGGCCAATTGATTAGCCAAAGTCGTCTGCACTTTTGCCCCAGAAGGCGTTTTATAATCAAAATTGAAATTCCCTGGTGTGTAATCAAACGGTCCAGAAAGCATTCTGGTAAATGGCAAAGTTGTTAAATGCTCTGGTGTATTTCCTCCATCTACAGACCATGCATTATATTCTTGTCCTCTTCCACCTTCTTGTGACATAAAGTTTGGATACGTACGCTGTAACCCCGTTCCTTTCATTGGTTCGTGGTTATCGATCATGATATGATATTTAGCCGCAGTTTCGATTACTTTTCTGTAATGACGTGCTCCATACTGGCTGTCATGCCATTCTTTTTTATCCAAATATTTATTTACATAACCCGTTTTAACCGAATTCACACCCATTTTTTGATACAGTTTGAAAGCCTCTTCCAGCTGGTTCTCATAGTTTTTAGTAGCACCAGCCGTTTCGTGATGCCCTATTAAACGAACATTTTTTACAGCAGCGTATTTGGTAATTTCTTCCAAATTAAAGTCTGGATACGCTTTTACAAAACTAAATGCAGAACCATCTGCAGTCCAGTCGCCATCCCAACCTTCATTCCATCCTTCAACCAAAACTCCGTCAAAACCATTTTTCGCAGCAAAATCAATATATTCTTTTGTGTTTTTGGTTGTTGCACCGTGTTTTGGGCCTTGTCCCCAAGTATATTTTTCTAAGTGCATTCCCCACCATATTCCAATGTATTTTGAAGGTGTGATCCAAGATAAATCTTCAATTTTTGAAGGCTCATTTAGATTCAGCATAATGGTCGAAGTTGCTACTTGTCCAGGATTCTTCCCAACCACAATAGTTCTCCAGGGTGTTTTAAAAGGTGTTTCTGCATATACTTTTACACCATCTGCCCATGGCACCAAATCACTTTTATATTGCTTGTCTGTAGCTTTTAAAAGCGTCATTGAGGCAAAATCTGTTAAGTTCGCTTCGTGAATAGCGACATATAATTTGTCTTTGGTTTCAAAAGTTGCCGGAGTATTGATCGTATCTGTTTTACTCATTAACGTTTTACGGTATTCACTTTCGTAGTAACTGTTTTCACGATGAACAGGAATCCACCAAACTTCATTATTATCTTTAAAAGTAAATTGTGTTATTTCATTAGAAATTTTCACTTTTCCTAAATGAGGCTGTTTTGGAAATTCATAACGAAATCCAACACCATCATCAAAAACTCTAAAGATAATATCGACCAAACGCTCCTCGCCTTTTGCTTCTTTTAAGTGAACAATAAGTTCGTTATGATGATCTCTAACTTTTTTGAATTCGCCCCAAGGCTGTTCCCAAGTTTCATCTGTCGATTTTTCTTCAGTCGAAACGACTTCAAATCCATCTGTCATTTTAGCTAAACCCTGAAATTCAAATCCCATAAGAGAAGGTTCAATAACCGATTTTCCGTTAGAAGAAAAACTATATTGAGGCTGTCCAGAAGGCGTTAATTCAAAAGTTAATTCAGAGATCTTTTCAGGAGAACTGATTTTATACGTTTTTTTAGTACTGCAGGCCATAACCAGCATTGATGCAAAAGCTATTAGGTAGTATCTATATTTTCTGTTTTTCATTATTTAAATTGTATTAATTACAGCTCTATTTTATTTCGCTTATTACTTGTTTTGCTTTTGCTGGCTGCATCGAAACAAAATAATTAAACGCTTGGTCGAGTTTTTTCTGGATTTCGACATTTCCTTTTTTCTGTACGCGTAAATCATACAATTTGCTAATATCTGGAAATACGCTTTCTGTATTTTTTACTCCAGAGAAAGTTTTTATTTTTTCGATAAACGAATAGCCAAATTCAACTGTTGGCTCAATCATGGTTCCTTCTCCGAAATCGTTCCACGTAATCAGCTGCAGGTAATTTATATTTGCATTTTTTGCCAAAGTCAAAGTTTCCTCAAGTGTCGCTCCATTGTTATGTTCGATCGTCCATCCAATTGCTGCACCTCCTCCGCCTTGAGCGTAAAAATCTTTAAAACCAGGATAAGCGCTACCCATTGCAACACCCAATTTTGGTTTGGTATTGGTGTAAAAATTAGTTAAGTAACTATTGTCTTTGTATACCCATGCATATTCGCCAGAAGCATTTTCTCCTGCCATTGAAGAGTGATCCCAAAGTGTCAAGAAAGTGGGTTTTACGGTTAAAGTATTAAAGACATTTGTCCATTCAGCGGGGGTCTGTAGCACAATTGGTCCAAAATTCATTAACAGCGGTTTACCATTAATCTTGATATAATTGGCATCAGAAAAATAATTCTTCTCTACATAAGCCAAATCTGTTTTTGCTGCACCGGTTACCGAAATTGCTTTTCCTGCATTAACCACATTGGTCAAAAATCGGTCTTCGTATACAATAGCATATTCTAAACCTACTTTATCAAGCATTTCGATTAATTGATCTGTATTCTCTTTGATCATTCCGTAATCGTTTACATCGTAAGTGCCGTACCAATCAATAAGAATTCCATCAATTCCTGAATATTTCATCAATAATAAATGATTTTCGATCACATTTTTATCGCCTGAGTGATAAGGACCAATCAGCGGATAATAGTACGATGCAATTTCTCTTCTTCCGTTTGCTCCTACGTTGTTCGGATTTTTATTGGCCATTGTCCAATGATATCCCCATTTTTTATCGGCACTACTTTCGTTGGTTTCAAACCACGGCATGTAATGCATATAAATTTTAGTGCTGTTGGTTTTCTCAATCGCAACAGGGTCTGTTTTCTCTGGTTCTACAGGTTTGTCTGAGCCTTTATCATCGCTGCTGCAACCGGCAACCATGGCAATGCTCATCAAACCAAAAACCAACGATGTGATATATCTTTTCATATTGAGATAATATTTATTTAGAACTCATGATTACTTTTTTTTGCCACAGATTAAAAGGATTAAAAAGGATTTTTTATAAAAAAATAATCTGTGAAAATCATTTTAATCTGTGGCAGAAAAATTTTAGTAAATTCTTAAAAACATGTCAGCCTTCCACGACTAACCAACATGGAAGACTGACATTCTAGTAACCTAATTTGGATACCCAGGATTTTGTTTAAGGTTTTTGTTTGTGGTTAAAACAGTACTTGGAATTGGAAAAATTGCTCTGTATTTCTCTGTTGTCCCTTTTGACCACCATGGTTCGAAGAATGTTCCAAAACGAATATTGTCTGTTCTTCTTCTTCCTTCGAATGTAAATTCTTTCAACAATTCTTGATTTATAAATGCAAGGTCAATGGTTGCTGGCAATTCTTCGCCTGCACGAGATGCTACTTGCTGTACAAATGGTCGTGCTAAATCTGGCGAACCTAGACGAACGTAACATTCTGCTTGCATCATTAAGATTTCTGCATAACGAATTAATACAAAATCGTGATCACGCTCCCATTGCTCTCCTGCTTTCATTTCATATTTATGTAAACGAACTCCTTCATTTTCTTTTGCATCTTCCAAACTTGTTAGGTTCTCTGTATAAGTAAGCGGTTCTCCATTGTCCATCATAATTACAGTTCCTGTCGCAAGATTGATCTGATCGCCTTCTAGCATACATTTTTTTCTCTTGTCTGTGTCTGCAAATGCCGAATAAACTCCAGGCTGTGCACACATTCCGTTTGCACTCCAAGGATAATTGTTTGGAATGGCAGAAATAGCTAATTTTTGATTATAATGACAAGACATTGAGTTCATGTAGTTTCCAACTGTTCCAGCTTTGGAATCGTAAGGAATAGCGAAAATAATTTCTGTCGAAGTTTGATTTTCTGTCACGAAATTCGAAAAGAAATCTGGTGTTAAACTGTATCCAGTAACCTTTTGGCACATATTGATACAATCTTGCCAACGTGGCTGACCGATAAACGCTTCTGAATTAAGATACAATCTAGCCAAAATAGAATAGGCTACATTTCTAGTCATTTTAGAATACACCGCATTTGGATTTAAATGCGGAATAGCGTCTGTCAATTCTTTTTCAACAAAATCATACACCTCTTTTCGTGTTGAATTGGTTGGAAGAGCGGTATCTTCAAAATCGGTTACAATTGGCACATTTCCGAATAAATCTAAAAGATTGTAGTAGTAATAGGCTCTAAGCGCTTTTAATTCTGCATAAATTGGCTCTTTTGATTTATCACTAAGAGATGATTTATCGATTTGATAAATGATTGCATTAATCTTAGCAATTCCAGTATAATTGTAACGCCAAGCCGAAAGAATCATTCTGTTATCTGATTTCCAAGTATGCTTTTGCGCGTCTTGATATTGTCCGCCATCGTACCAGTTTGTTCCTCTTGTCGGAATTGTTGCTTCATCTGAAACTACTTCATTCAAAAAGAAAACATACTCACAAGTTGGAAAATTATTTGAGATTGCATCAGAGAATCCTCTTAACGAAGAATAAGCTCCACCTACCAACGCATCAATCTCTTTGGTTGTATTTCCGAAATTTCCATCTTCTACCTGATCATACAACTGTTCGTCCAAATCAGTACAGGATACCGTAAAAAGCATGCTTAAAAGTATTGCTGCTGTTATTTTGATTTTCATTGTTAATATTTTATGGTTATCAATTCGCTTAGTTATTCAGCGTAAAATTTAATCCAACAGAAATTGTAGTTGGTCGAGGATAATTATTGTATCTGTCAATTCCAGGAGCTGCCAAACCAGTTTGATCCATTACTCCAGTCTGATTAATTCCGTCCTGAGCATTTAAACCAATCTCTGGATCTACACCTTTGTAGCCTGTGATTACAAATAAGTTTTCGCCCATTACATACATTCTAAATTTAGATTTTTTGTATTTCAATGGTAAAGTATAACCAAAAGTCAATGTCTGAAGTCTGAAGAAAGAAGCATCTTCGATCCAGTAATCAGAATATTTTGGAGACGAAGTAATACCGCTGCTTAAGAAAGAATCTGGCACATTAAAAGCTGGTAATCTGTTCGGATCGTTTAACATCATGTTGGTCGCATTTAATGCTTTTTGTCCAAACATTCCGTATCCAGAAAATCCAAGATCAAAGTTTCCGTAAGTAAAATTCATTCCGATACCTAAAGTTAAATCTGGCTGAATATTTCCTAGATCTCTTTTATCAGCATCAACCAAAGCACTTTCAGCGACTACTTCATTCGCAGCATTGTAGTATTGAATTTTCCCATCGGCATCTAAACCAGCATTTTTGAATCCCCAGAAAGTTCCAACTGGATATCCTTCTGCAATAATTTGAGAATATTGTCCAGACATCCCTGCCAAACCATGAAGAGATCCGCTGTAGATCACGTCTGTTTTATAGGTTGGGTTAGAAAGTTTTTCAATTTTCTGAACGTTATGTCCAAGTGTCAAATTAGCATTCCAGTTGAATTTATCTCCTCTAATGATGTCTGCATTCAAAGTTAACTCTACCCCTTTGTTTGACATTTCACCCACGTTAGCCAACATTGTTCCTACTAAATAAGGCGGCTGAGGCACTTCGTAAGTGTATAATAAATCTTTTGTTTTTTTAGAATAATATTCAAAAGATCCTGTAATTCTATTGAAAAGTCCGAAATCAAAACCAACGTTAATTTGCTCTGTAGATTCCCATTTCAAATCAGGATTGGGGTTTTGTTTTGGAGAATAAGCCAAACTCCAAGTTTTAGTAACCGGATCGTAGTAACTATCGCTTCCAACTCCTAAAATAGAAAGTGATTTATACTCTCCAATTCCATCTTGATTTCCAGTAACTCCATAACCCACTCTCAATTTTAAATTGTCTAACCAACCTTTTGAAGATTCCATAAATTCTTCGTTAGAAATTCTCCAAGCTGCAGAAGCAGATGGGAAAGTTCCCCACTTATTGTTTTCTCCAAAACGGCTCGATCCATCACGTCTTACTGTCGCTGTCAATAAATATTTACCATCGTAACCGTAATTAGCACGAGCATAAAAAGATACTAAATTTGATTTTCCTTTGTATGAATACACGTCGGTTAAACGATAGTTGTAACCCGCACCTAAATTATTATAACTAAAAGCATCTGTAACAAAACCACCTCTTTGTGCTCCAAAACCTTGATAGATATTTTCTAGATAAGAATATCCAGCCAAAGCGCCAATGTTATGTTTGTCTATAACTTTGCTGTAATTTACATAAAGCTCTCCTTGTGCATTTGTATATTCTGCATAAGTTCTTTGTGCAAAACCGCCTTCTGTCTGTCCTTCCATAACCGCATAAGATGGTTTGTAAGTACCCGCTTTTACTGCATTGTGCTCTAACGAAATATTTGCTGTAGCAGTAAAGTCGTTCAAGAATTTCACATCTGTTTTAAAGTACCCTAAAAGTCTGTGTCTTTCATTATCAAAAGTTCTGTTTGTTAAAATCTCAACCGGATTCTGATAAATATTTCCTACTACTGCACTGAAATTTCCTTCTGAATCGTAAACAGGAATCGTTGGATTTAAGTTATAAGCTCTTTCAAAAATTCTGTAATCTATTGGGTGCCATTTGTCAATGTTTGCAAATAATCCCATATCAAATTTCACTTCTTTGTTGTCTCCAAGAAATTGGTAAGCGCTAACATTACCGCTTAATCTTTCCAATCCAGATTTTTTAATAACTCCTTCATTATTTAAGTACGAAAGTGAAGTTCTAAAACCGCTGTCTGCTTTACCAGAATTGATGCTTAACGTATGCGATTGAGAAATCGAAGTCTGCTCGATTGCTTTTTGCCAGTTTGTACTTCCACCATAATCTACTGCATCTGCAATTTGATTCTGGCGTACATATCCTCTCCACTGATTTGCCGAAAGAAGATCTAAGTTATTATTTACATAACCGATACCCGTTTGTCCATTATAAACAACAGAAACACCCTTTGTTCCAGATTTTGTAGTAATCATGATTACTCCATTTGCTCCACGAGAACCGTAAATTGCTGTTGCCGAAGCATCTTTAAGAACATCAACCGATTTAATATCTGAAGGTTGAACGACGTTAATATCAACTCCCGCAATACCATCTACCACAATTAACGGACTGTTACTTGCTGTTAAAGAAGTTCCTCCACGAAGACGAATTGTAGAAGCTGCAGCTGGATCTCCAGAAGGACGAATAATGCTTAATCCCGCCACTTTTCCTTGCAAAACCTGCTCTGTAGAACCAATAGTTCCTTTTAGCAATTCATCTGCTCCAACTGTAGAAATTGCTCCAGTCAAATCTGATTTTTTCACTTTTCCGTAACCTACAGAAACTACTTGCACTTCTGCCAATGCATATCCGTCATTTTGCAGGCGCACTTCGTAATTAGAAGTATTGGCTGTAATCTGAACTTTTTGTGTCGTCGAGCCGATAAACGAAACTTCGATTGCACTTCCTACGGCTACATTAAGGCTAAATTTACCATCAAAATCTGTTGTAGTTCCGTTTTTAGTTCCTACTTCAATGATAGAAGCTCCTGGCAATACATTCCCTGTATTGTCATAAACAGTTCCTGATATCTTTTTCGTCTGCGCGAAAGAATTGGCAGTAAGAAAAAGCATAAAAATCATCAATACCGCTGCCTTAGCAGTCCACATTTGATGCAGGACGCTTTTTGTATTTTTACTATTCATTAGAATTGGTGTTTTAATTTAATAGTGATTATTTATCTAAAGTTTTTAGCGGAATGGTCGTATCCGAAATCGTTTTGTCTTTATTGTCTTTTACCAAAACATGGATCTCGCTTAAGCTCGGAACTCCATTAAGTTCTGAAACCAGATTGACAAAACCTTTAATTTCTGCAGTTCCTCCAGTAAACTCACCCGAAATTGTTTTTGTACCAGCTGTAATCGTGTAGATTAATTTGTTTACACCTGCTTCATTATTTTTTCTAGACATTCCAAGAAAATCTTTTTGACTGATTTGCGATGGAAAGAAAGCAAAACTTGGCGGTGGCGGCGGAACAAATTCTCCTGCGTAAATAACCTGATCTCCAGAATTTGCTGTCCAATTCTCTGCTACCATCAGAAAATTTATCTTTTCCATTACAAAATCATCTGGAGCATTGAAATACTGCTTAGGAACAAAATCCATTTTATAAAAACCGTTACCTAAATCTTTTAATTTTGTTTTTTCGGCAATTTCTGGTTTTGCAGCTTCATACATTTGCTGAATAGCCCAGTCATTCAAACCACCATGCATATGTACACTTGGAGTGCCAGCAAATGCAGGATTAAGATTTGCATTAAAAACAATACTTACCGGTTTATCGATTAATGGTTTTGATGGATATGATCTAAATAATTCACCCGAAGTATAGAAAGACGAAAAATCAATATAAGCCACATTGGCAACATCACTTTGTTTAGATCCGTTTTTGTTTTTCAAGCGAAACCAGAATCCATCACTCTTCGCTATTTCTTCTGGAGTTTTAGAAAAATAAAGTGTTGGAGTTAGCGTAAAACTCCAGATTCTATTTCCTTCATATTTCAGTTTTGCAAAGTCCGAAGAATTTTCCCAATGTCCAGCATCTGGTTCAGATGGAGACCAGATCCAGATGTACAAATCTTCTGTTTCAGCAAATGTCGATGCCGACATATCAAAATACCAAGTAACTTGTTCATCATACTTGTAAACAACAGGAAATGATGATATTGCCCCTACAGCTCCAGCAGCTTCTTGTGCCTGAATAAAATTAGGAGCCATCAACAGGGCAAGTAAAATTGTATATATAAACTTTTTCATATTACTTTTTAATTAATAGCATTTAATTTAAACACATAAGACACGAAATCTACACCACCAGAAGAATGCGCCAATTGAATCTGCATTTCTTTGCTTTTACCTGGAACTGAAATCAATCTAAGTTCATCTGTTTTTTGCGTTTTCTGTGCGTCGCTATACAGATAGATTTTTGTTCCAACACCAGTAGTAGATTGAAACGCTGAGCTAAGTGCCCAATACCCCTTAGGAGCAAATAAAGGAGGAACATCTCCCGTTACTTCATAACTTGTAGGATTGTTATTTCCATCTACGTTAAATTTGATTTTAAAATCTTCGTAGTTGAAATAAGTGCTCAAGTTTTCTTCGTTTGGTTCGATCTTATTTGCTTTCGCAACTTCATCAACCATTTTCAGATTTGTTAATCCCCAATTTCCATTTACTTTTTCATAAAGGGTAATCGGTTCTACGTAGCTTCCGTCATCTGTGTTATCGCATCCAATAGCAAATAAACACATCATAAAAGCTAGCCAATAAAGACTTTTACATTTCATAAATTTTTGGTTTTCGTTAGTTTGTTATCCCCTTCAAAAGGATACAGCGAAACTAGACGTTAAATAAATCCTAAAAAAAAAATCTGAAAAAAATCAAGATGAAATTCCAACATAAAAACAAATAAAAAACTAATAATCAAACGTTTAACTATTTAAGCGAAAGTAAAAAATCAAGACGCTGTTTAG
Organism: Flavobacterium sp. LK-23; assembly: GCF_058135255.1. Lineage (NCBI taxonomy): Bacteria > Pseudomonadati > Bacteroidota > Flavobacteriia > Flavobacteriales > Flavobacteriaceae > Flavobacterium > Flavobacterium sp. LK-23. Next base: position 34,922 of record NZ_JBYUVT010000019.1, on the reverse strand, counting down.
ATAAAAATAAGCCGTTTTTATATGGTAAAAATGACAATATGTAAAATAATCAGCGTATTTTTTTCACTATGCATATATATAACCAGTTTTTATTGTATAATTGCAAATAAATTACCTGTTTTTAACATTTACAGCTTATTTTCAGTCCGAAAATTACCTTTTAAAGCTATGTTATTAAACATTTTACAAGATTCTTAAAAAACAGGTCTAGCTTAATCTCCAACTTATTCTTAATTTTAAATCGAATTAACTAACTATATCTATCAACTCACTTTTCCCTAAACCAAAACCCAATCATGCAAAGAATATTGATGCTGCTTTTCTTCTTAGGAGGTTTTTCTCTTACTGCGAAAGAGACGAATCCTTATTTAGAAGAATTAGATCAGGTACTCTTGAAAAAAGAGATTTACCTGAAACAGAAATATCGAAAAATAGAAGCTTTAAAGAAAAATGTATCTAAGTTTACGCTTAGTCAGAATAATGAAGAATTGTACAATTGTTATATGTCTTTGTTTGATGAATACAAATCTTTTAAATATGACTCTGCCTATTACTATTTAGAGCAATCTAAAATCAAAGCCAAAATCCTAAAAGATCCCAAGTATTTATCTAAAAGTAGAATCAAGGAAGGTTTTGTGCTTTTATCTTCTGGGCTTTTTAAAGAAGCGATTGACACGCTAAATGTTATTGACGATACTAAACTGGATCAAAGAAATAAATTTGAATACTATAACATTAAAGCCCGTGCTTATTATGATTTAGCCGATTATAACCGTGATCAGCGTTTTAATATTCATTATGTACAGCAAGGAAATCATTTCTTAAAAAAAGCTCTAGAATTAATAGGAACCAATACGAATGAATATTGGGCTGCAGAAAGTTTAAAACGATTGAAACAGCAAGACTGGCGCGGGGCCGAATTTGCTTTCAGTTATTGGATCAACAACTACAATCTGCCTCCTGATTATTACGGAATCGCCACTTCAAGTCTTGGCTATATTTATTCTGAACGGGGTTATACAAAAAAAGCGATTCAATATTTAGCTCTTGCCGCAATTGCCGATGTTAAAAATGCTACTAAAGAAACCGTTGCGCTACGAAATTTGGCCAATGAACTTTTTAAAATGGGCTATTTGGATAAAGCAAACGAATACATCAATATTGCAATGGATGATGCTACTTTTTATAATGCAAGACATAGAAAAATTGAGATTTCGTCTATTTTACCAATTATAGAAAAAGCGCAGCTGAATAATGTAAAGGATAAAAATGATAAACTGGAGAAGATTATCATTCTCTTGACGATTCTTACCGTTATCATTTTCGTTTTCCTCGGCATCATTTTCAAACAATTAAAAGAAAAGAACAAAGCAAGAAAAATCATGGCCGATTCTTACTTGCAATTGCAGGAAATGAATGTAAGTTTAAGTGAGGCCAATGCTATTAAAGAAGAATACATTACGTATTTTATTAAAGCAACTTCGGCTTTCATTAATAAAATAGACCATATTCAGAAAAGTACGCTGCATAAAATCATTACCAAAAAAACCGATGAAGTTATTGCTAGTTTAAAGCGTTATAACGTAAAGGAAGAGCGCGAAAATCTGTTTCATCAGTTTGACGAAATCTTCTTGAAATTGTTTCCGACATTTGTAACCGATTTCAATAATTTATTCCCAAACGATCATAAATGCATTGTCAAAAAAGGTGAGCTTTTAAATACCGAATTGCGAATTTTTGCTTTGTATAGATTGGGTATTCAAGACAGCAGTCAAATGGCAGAATTCTTAGAACTTTCTGTAGCTACAATTTATACGTACAAAACCAGAATTAAAAGCAAATCTGATTTTAAAGATACTTTTGAGCAGAAGATTATGGAGATTAAGACGATCTAAGGTGCTGAGATGCTAAGTTTTTTTTAGCCACGAATTCACGAATTTTTATTGAAAATGATACGTGAAATTTTTGCACAATAATTACACGAATAGATAATAAAAAAATTTCGTGAATTCGTGGCAGAAAAAAAATTATTCTGCAGATTCCAACTGCAAAATTGTATTCTGATAAATCCTACTCAATGAAAACAATTGCTCTGCAAAAATCATTACAGCAATTGGAACAAAGAAAAATACCAGCAAACCTTCTTCATATAAAAAGTAAGTCGAAATCATCGCCAGACGAGTATATTCTAGATAGTAAATCCATTTTCGCTGTTCTAACAATGCACCACAATTGATTAAAGTGATGATTACTAAAGAAAGCACAAATACTTTATCATACAATTCTAAATAATCAAAATAATAGGTAAAGACCGTTAGAATCAAAGTACAGATTCCTAATTGTATATAAAGATAATTTTTAAATCGAAGTCTCTGATTCGGAGCTGCTTTATCCTGCAGAAAGCGCTTTTCCAGAATGGGACGAATATCCTGATCCATATCGGCTGGGCTTCCAAAAACAGCATTCCATCTCGCTTTGAATCCGCTGGAGCGTTTCCATAATTCGTAAATTTCGAAGTAATAATGAAAATGCTGCCACAAGAAACTATAGCTTTTTAGCGGATGCGTCAATCCATATTTGGGTTTTTCCTCTTCGGTTTGGAAAGTTCCAAAAAGGCGATCCCAAAAGGTGAACATATCACCGTAATTTTTGTCTAAATACTTTTCGTCAGAAGCATGATGAACTCCATGAACAGAAGGGGTTACAAAAACATATTCCAACCATTTTATTTTGCCAATAAGCTGTGTATGGGTAAAGAAAGAATAAGCGCCATGAACAATAAGCATGGTAATCACCATACTGGGATGAAAACCAACAAATGGCAAAACGCACCAAAATCCCGTTCGAATTATAGCCTGAAAAGTAGTAATTCTTGCTGCCGCAGTAAAATTAAACTCTTCGCTGTGATGATGTACAATATGCGCTGCCCAGAAAAAATTGACTTCATGTCCTAAGCGATGATACCAATACCAGACAAAATCGGTGGCAAGAATAAGGGCAAACCAAACCAAGGCATTACTCGGAATATCAAAAAGTCTATAATCATCATAAATTAAATAATACAGCTGATAAAAACTGGCTGCAACAAATAAGTTAATCAAACGCTCTGCAATTCCGATGGAGATATTGGAAACAGAACTTTCATAGTTAAAAATTTCAGGCTTTTTTCTGCGTTGAGCAAGCTTATATTCCAAAAACAAAAAAAGAAAAAAGGCCGGCATGGCAAATGCTAGAAAATTGATATTTTTCATTTATTTGATACTTTTCGATTATAAATATTATAATTAATAGTTCAAACGAAAAAGACACTTCCATCAATTACGTTTTTAAGAGCGCTAAAAACGTAATTAACGAAAATGATCTTTTACGAAGTAAACCTGATTTTTAATTCTGTTTAAATAAAGGCGCTTCCAAGGCAACTTCTTTAACTGACTGCGTTTCGGCCACTTTTTTCAAAGCGATTATATAAGCCGCAATACGAGGCGTTACACTATGTTTTACTGCAACTCTAAAAACAGTATCAAAACCTTTTTCTAAAATATCCTCCAAACGTTTGTTTATCTGATGGATTCTCCATGACTCCAAAAGCGAATTCTGAAGCCACTCAAAATAAGAAACGGTAACACCGCCCGCATTGGCCAAAATATCAGGAACAACTAATATATTTTTATCATGCAGAATCTGATCTGCATCTGAAGAAACGGGTCCATTGGCACCTTCAACAATAATTCTGGCTTGAATCTCTCCTGCATTATGCTTCGTAATAACATCTTCTTTTGCCGCAGGAATCAATACATCTACATCTAGAAGCAATAAATCTTCATGTTTTATGGCAACCGAATTTGGATAGCCTTTTATGGTTTTATTATTTAAGTTATAGTATAAAATCAGTTCTGGAATATTAATCCCGTTTGGATTATAAAATGCTTCTGAAACATCACTTACCGCCACAACTTTCACTCCTTTTTCATGCAGAAATAACGCAGAATGCAAACCAACGTTTCCAAATCCTTGAATCGCAGCAGTAGCTCTTGCTGGTCTTATTTTTAGTTTCTCAAGTGCTAGAAGCGTAATAATGCTTACTCCTCTTCCTGTTGCTTCTACTCTGCCTAAAGATCCGCCAGAATGAAGATGTTTTCCTGTTACAACCGCATGAATTGGTCTTCCATGCAACAGTGAAAACTCATCCATTAGCCAGCCCATTTCGTCTGGTCCTGTCCCCATATCTGGTGCAGGAACATCTTTCTCTGGTCCGAAAATATCAGCCAAAGTTTTGGTATAAGCTCTTGTAATTTTTTCTAATTCTGTTTTAGAATGCTTTCTCGGATCGCAAATAATGCCGCCTTTTGCTCCACCAAATGGAATTCCAGTTACAGCAGATTTCCAGGTCATCCAGGCGGCAAGTGCTTTTACTTCGTCCAGATTTACAGCGGTGTCGTAACGAATTCCGCCTTTTGAAGGCCCTAAAGCGGTGTTGTGAATTACACGGTATCCTTCGAAGTTCTGAACGTTTCCATTATCTAAAGTAATAGAAAAATTTACTGTGATTTGTTTTTCTGGGCGCTGCAATTTTTGTTTGATAGAATCATCCAATTTTAAAATATCAGCAGCGATATTAAAGCGATCAATCATGGATTGAAACGGATTATGTTTTATAATTTCTGAACTCATAATATATAGTTTTTAGGTTTGGGTTACTTTTTATGTTTATAATCTTCTTTGATAAGAAGATTTACTTTCTCTTTTAATCTTCAAACTAAATGCAACACGGAATTTTTATCAGGCAACGGCGCATCAAAATTTTCATATTTCTGTTGGTTCTCATATCTTGATTTTTAATGATTCAAAAAAAAGCCTTTCATGGTGCAATGAAAGGCTAAAAAAAAAAAATAACTAACAAGTACTTTCTCTATTAACGCCATTTCAAAACGTGATTCATCATACAGCACATCGCAAAGCTGCATGGAAAAGACGTCATAATATTTCGGCTATAGTTTTTCATTGTTGAGACAAAGCTACAAAAATATATTTATAAATTCTATAGAATTAGTCGAGTTTATTTTAATTAATTAAAATTTAAACATTAAATCAATTGAAAATAAAAGGGTTACCGCTTAAAAAAAATTACTTTAATTGCGACAAAACAATAAAAATGACAGCGACCAATGCCAAAACTAGACCTAAAATATTGATTTTAGATAATTTTTCTTTGAAGAAAAAAGCACCAATAAGAGTTCCTAAAATAATTACGCCCATATTCATCCCAGCAAAAACTGTTGATGGATTTTCTGCAAATGCTTTGTGCGCTTTTAAGTAGAATAATATATTTCCGAAGTTGAAAACGCCAACTAATATCCCAAAAGGAATACTTTTTAAAACAAAATTTTCTTTGGTTACAAACAGCTTATACAATACGATTAAAATAGAAACAGCAAAAGCAATTAGAAAAACAAAGAATAACGATGTGGTATAAGGAACGACCGTATATAAAGCTATTTTCTTAAAAAGAATATCAATAATTCCAAAACCAAACAAAACTGCAGCTGGATAAATCCATTTGTTTTCTGTATGGCTTGAGGGCTTTTTTAAAATGAATAAAAGTGCCGCAAAACCAATTAAAACTCCAATAACCTTATAAGTATTAAATCCTTCATTAAATAGCAACCAAGCTGCCAAAATCGGAATAAATAAGGACAATCTTTGGGCTGCATCTGTTTTCGCAATCCCCATAAATTTTATCGAAAGTGCCAAGAATAAAAATAAGATCGGAAGCAAAATTCCAACAGAAGTGTAAATTTCTAATGGTGCATTATTGTCTAACGCATTTAGATCTGGCGTAAAAGTAAAATAACAAAGCGTTATCGCAGCGATGTAATTGAACGAAATAATCTGTGACGGATTAGCATTGTATTTTCTAGAAATCTTAAATATAACACCAACAATAACACTGCAAAGAATACTTAATATAAGGAATAACATAAATTTATTTTAGAACTGTAAAAGTAAGTATTGCAAAATAAAAAAGTCCAGCCGGTTTTAAAAAACCAGCTAGACCAGATTAAGTTTTATCTGTATTCTTTTTTTTTTAGAATTTACTGATATAGCTTCCGTAAATATCTCTAAACTGACTTCCCTTTGCAAAACGATCTTTGCTCAGTTTCTTATATTCTACCAATCCCCAAAGAATGAATTCTTTCATAAAATAGACATCTTCTTTTGCTAATTGCGGCTGGTATTTTTTCAATAATTCATCTAATGGAGTTACTTCATCTAGAATGTTTTTATAATCTTTATCAGAAGCATCATCTAACAACTCGAAACCGCTCTCAGCAAAAAACCATTCTACAAGATCTGAATATGGTGTTTTTTCATCAGGTTTTTCTAATTTTTCTATTTTCGGGAAATATTCTGGAAATAATCTTCGAATGGCAGAACCAATTAAACTTTCGGCCACAACATCCGCTCCCTCCTGCTCTCCTTCGTAAACCAATTCTACTTTACCTGTTATGGCTGGAATAATTCCAACAAAGTCAGATAAACGAAGCGCAGTTCTATCAACTCCAGAAATCAAAGCTCGGCGCTCTGCTGTACTAATTAAGTTTTCGAATGCCGTAATACTCATTCTTGCACTTACACCGCTTTTGTTATCGATGTATTCGCTTTCACGAGCTTCAAAACTAATTTGTTCCAAAATATCTCTTGCTAAACTTGGAACATAAACCACATCGGTCTGATTTTGGTCTAATTTAGATTCCTGCTCTGTAATTGTTCTCGCAATCTCGATACTTTCTGGATAATGTGTTAAAATCTGAGAACCAATTCTATCTTTTAAAGGTGTTACAATACTTCCTCTATTGGTATAATCTTCAGGGTTTGCGGTGAAAACAAATTGCATGTCTAAAGGCATTCTTAATTTGAATCCTCTAATTTGAATATCGCCTTCTTGCAAAATATTAAATAATGCTACTTGAATTCTGGCTTGTAAATCGGGCAATTCGTTAATTACAAAAATACAGCGATTCGCTCTCGGAATCATTCCGAAGTGAATTACGCGATCGTCTGCATAAGACAATTTCAAATTAGCCGCTTTTATCGGATCGACATCTCCAATTAAATCGGCAACCGTAACGTCTGGAGTTGCCAGTTTTTCGAAGAAACGATCGTTTCTATGTAACCATGAAATCGGAGTTTCGTCTCCTTTTTCTGCAATTAAATCCTTCGCAAAACGAGAAATCGGGTTTAACGGATCGTCATTAATTTCTGAACCTTCCACAAACGGAATATATTCATCTAATAACTCGACCATTTTGCGCGCCAAACGCGTTTTTGCCTGTCCGCGAAGCCCTAGTAAATTAATGTTATGTCGAGATAAAATCGCGCGTTCCAATTCTGGAATTACCGTATTTTCAAATCCGTGAACACCTTCAAAAACAGGTTTTCCCGATTTGATTTTCTCACGAAGATTATTACGCAATTCCTCTTTTATGCTTGTAGTTTTATATCCAGTGGCTTTTAATTGACCTAATGTCTTTATAGTATTTATTTCCATTGTGTTGAAATATAGATTGTTTATTTATTTTTTTTATGACAATATATTGTGTCATTGCCGTGTGTTAGACGCACTGCGGTGCGTCTCTACGATATACGAACGGAATCCAGAACGTATATTCAGGTGCAAAGAAACCTTAGTATCTTAGCATCTCAGAAACTTAGAAACTTAGAATCTCAAAACCTTAGCAACTTACTTAATCCTCTTCTTCCTATTCGCTTCATAATCCTCGAAAATCATCTCACCCAAACCTTTAATTCCGGTATAAAATGCTTTTCCTTGATTGGCTTCTGTAAACTGATTCACAAAACGCTGTAAATACGGATCTCGAGCAATCATAAAAGTTGTAATTGGGATATGAAGTTTTCTTGCCTGCTGCGCCTGAGTGTAACATTTATCGACAATGTATTCATCCAAACCATTACTATTCATATAATAAGAACCATCACGTTTGCGAACACAGCTTGGCTTTCCGTCGGTAATCATAAAAATCTGCTTGTTGGTATTTCGCTTTCTGCGAAGAATATCCATCGCCAATTGCAAACCAGCAACCGTATTAGTATGATAAGGTCCAACTTGCAAATACGGCAAATCTTTGATTGGAATCGTCCAGGCATCATTACCAAAAACCAAAATATCTAACGTATCTTTTGGGTATCTTGTTGTAATTAATTCAGCCAACGCCATAGCCACTTTTTTTGCAGGGGTAATTCGGTCTTCTCCGTATAAAATCATACTGTGGCTAATATCAATCATTAGAACAGTACTCATTTGTGCTTTGTACTGCGCATCTTCTACGACCAAATCATTTTCAGTCAGCATAAAACTTTCGACACCGTTATTAACTTGAGCATTTCGAAGACTTTCAGTTAAAGAAATTCTTTCTAAGCCATCGCCAAAATTATACTCACGGAATTCTCCAGTGTGTTCATCGCCACTTCCCGCATATTTTGTTTTATGATTTCCGCTCCCAGATTTTTTCAGGTTTCCAAAAATCTGATCCAAAGCTTGCTGTCGTATTGCTCTTTCTGTTTTTGCAGTTATTCCAAAACCAGAACTTCCATCGCCTTTTACTTCATCTCTGATGTATCCTTTTTTCTTCAGGTCTTCGATAAAATCATCAATAGTATAATTTTCGTCGGTAAGTTTGTATTCTTTGTCCAGTTCCCGAAGCCAGTTTATGGCTTCATCAAAATCGCCCGAAGTATGGGTGATTAACTCTTTAAAAATCGTAAAAAGTTTGTCAAACGGAGACTGAAAAGGAGCTTCGTAAGTCTTAAAATAAAAGCCTTTTTTAAATTCGTTTTTCATAAATCTAAAATTACATCTTTTTAGAATTATGAAAAACGAATCGTTTATTAATTTTTAGTTAAAATATTTAAACAAAAATCTCAACTAACAGTGTTAGATATAATAATTATTCAAACTTTCCGTCTACATAATACCAGGCACCATTTTCGAATTTAAAAGTCGAGAATTCGTAATGTGTTTGAGGTTTATTATCTGAATCTAAAAAGTAAGCTTTGAATTCAACTGTGTTTTCAGAAGAACTCAAAATTTCCAATTTCTGCCATTTATTAGAAACGGCCCATCTTAAAATTTCAGATTTCGAATAATATTTTCTTTCTGAAATATAAGTTGTTTCCATAAGATAATCGGCATTGTGAGTTGCATAGGCCGAATATCTTGACCGCATTAAAGTTAATGCCGAAGGAGCTTTTTGATTGTCATTCAGATATAAACCGCAGCAATTTTCAAAAAGCAATCCTGTGTCACAGAAGCATTTTTTACTCTCCATCGACTGGTTCTTCTCCATTAATTTTAACGTGAAGCTGATTTAATAAAACTTGATAACGAGTTATTTCGCGAACTTCTTCGTCTTCTTCAGCAAAATCAATCATTTCATCTAATGTTTCGCTCACTTCCAATAATTTGTTGTTTGCTTCTCTGTCATTTTTCGCAGCAATCAAATCAATGATTTCCTGTACGTTTGCTTTTAATGTTTCGAATTTACTATTCATTGTTTTTTTTTGTTTCAGGTTTCAAGTTTCAGGTTTCAGGTTCGCAACGATAACTTCGAACATGAAACCTGAAACTTGAAACTATTATCTACTCTTCGTTTTTACTTTCGTTGAATTTCTTAACGATTTCTTTTAATTTCTCTTTACGTGCAATTTCAGCTTGTTTGGCTTTCGCTTGGGCTTTATGCAATTTATCGTTATGTTTTTTGATGTTCTTTTCGTTATTACGTCCCATTACACTTCTCTTTTAATTTGTTCTAGCGTTTTTTCAGTAAAAATCAATTCGTTGATGATTTGTTTTCGCAATTCATCAATATCGTCATAATCAAAATGTTTTGCCCAATTGGTCAGCTGCTGTAAGTTTCTAATCTGTTTTAATCTTTTTGCGGTTTCAAAACTTGTTCTTAAAATTGCTTTTCCGTCATACTCGGGATTATTTTTGTGCTCATAATTGGCAAGATTATTTTCGAAATCAGCTTTTATGTAATATAATTTTTCTTCGGCATTATCAGGATAAAACTCTTCCCATTTTGCAAAACCAATTTTAGTTTTCGAGTCCGTTTCTGGGTTTCGAACAATTAAACGCCACTTACTATTGGCCAATCTCCCCCAATGATTCGAAACACGGTACATTCCTTCTTCCGTATAATAATAGGCACTTCCCGCTTTGCTTTCAAATTGCTTCTTCAATCCTTGAATTGAATTTGGAAGTACTTCATTAAAAGCACAAAACGTATTTTTAAAAGAATTAGGATGTGGTTTAAAGTTCTTTTGCATTATGCAAATATACTCAGATTACAGCGAACTCCCCAAACCAAACCTAAATTGCTTACCTTTGCTCCCTTAATTCAAAACAAAAAAATCATGTCTAAAGATTTAGAACAAAAAATGCCTCAAAAAGGAGTTTTTACAGGCATTATCGAAAAAGATGAAAATAATAATTATTTCTGTGGAGAATATCTTTTAGACTATAAAATGGTTCAAGCCAAATTTGAGGTTGGAGATTGGATTACTATAAAATCTGTTATTGAAAATCCAAGCGACATCAGCTACGATAAATATCCTAAAAAATCAAGAAACTTCGATAAAGCGAATCATAAGCCGGAATAATTTTTTTGTTTCAGGTTTCAGGTTTCAAGTTTTTTGTTGGAATAGTTAAGTTTTACCGCAAAGAACGCAAAGAGTTACGCAAAGTTCGCAAAGTTATATTTATACAAAGCTTTGCGAACTTTGGTTTTATATATAATCTTAAATCAATTTCTTTGCGTTCTTTGCGTAAACATTAGCGCACTTTGCGGTTAAAAAAATCCTTTGCTACTAAATAAACTTACAGTTAACTTTTATCAATATTTTTTCGATCAAAACTAAAAAGTTAAAAAAAAGTGTACCTTTGCAAAAAATTTGTCGATTTGAACTAAAACAAAACGATTTCAAACTAATAGACAAGTAGTTACCTTTTATTTATGAAAAAAATAGTTGAATACCGCAAGTTACTAAACGTAGAAAAAACTGCAGAGTTAAAAGATTTAAAGACAATTTATCGTAATGCGATGAAAGAATCTCATCCTGATAAATTTGTGGGAAATGAAGCTGGTTTAAAAGAAGCTGAAGAAAAAAGTAAAACGATTATCGAAGCTTACCACTTTTTAGTAAGTATTCACCCTGATACAATCAAACTTAATTTACCTGAGTATACAGAAACAATTTCAACTTGTTCTATCACAGATTATAAATTTGTTGAAGGTCGTTTAATTATTGACTTTTCTAACGGAAGCGTTTACGAGTACATTAGCGTACCAAAAGCAACTTACGTGAAGATGGTAAATGCAGATTCTCCTGCAAGATTTGCTAAAAGACATATCTTAAACTCTTTTACTTGGAGAAAGAAGACAAATCAAGAATAGTTTTATACTACTATATTTTACAAAAAAGCACTCTATTAAAAGAGTGCTTTTTTTATGCCTTAAGTTCAAATATTTGCACACGGGTCGCTCAAATAACCGTCTTATTAAGAGTATTTGATCAAATCGAGCCAATAAACACGCTGATTTAATGGGTTTTAAGCCAAAAAAAACTATAACAAAATTTTAGGTTGCAAAATTCTGTAAGTTTTATAATTTTAGATACTTTTGTTGCACAAATCAATTAACTAATTAATTTTTTATAATGAAAAAAATACTTTTTGTACTTACGGCTTCTGCAGCTATCATTTCTTGCAGCAAAGTTAAAGATGGAGAATACCTTATTACAGGTACTGCTACAGGGATTGAAAACGGAAAAACAATCATTTTACAAGGTGCAGATCCTGCTACAAGAATGCCTGTTTCTCTTGATACAGTAAAAGTTGAAAACGGAAAATTTGAAATAAAAGGAAAAGTTACTGAGCCAGCTTTCCATACATTAATATTACAAGGTGCTAACGGACCTATCCCATTTATCCTAGAAACAGGAGAAATTAAAATTGCTATTGACAAAGATAGTATCCATAAATCTAAAGTTTCTGGAACTTACAACAATGATGAGTACGTGACTTTTATGGAAGACATGAACAAAACTCAAAAAAGTTTAATGGATTTCCAGAAAAAGAACAATACTAAAATGCAGCAAGCTCAACAAGCACAAGATACAGCAACTATCAATGGCTTGATGAAACAATACATGGAACTACAAAAAGAAGTTCAAGAAGGCAGCAAAAAGAAATATTTAGCTTACGCTGAAAATCACCCAAAATCTTTTATTACAGCTTTAATTATTCAAAGTTTATTGAATGATCCAACAGCTGACACTAAAAAATTAGAGAGCTTATACAGCACTTTGGATGAGTCTTTAAAAAATACTGCTCCAGGAAAAGAAATCAAAACTAGATTAGGTCAAGCAAAAATGCCATCTGTTGGTGCTACAGCTCCAGCGGTAGGCAGCGCTAAATGAAGAGCTGATTTTTCGGCTCCAAATCCAGAAGGAAAAGTAATATCGCTTAAAGAAAGTTTAGGTAAAGTAACTATTGTAGATTTCTGGGCTTCATGGTGCGGACCATGCAGACAAGAAAATCCTCACGTTGTGGCTTTATACAAAGAACTTCATTCTAAAGGATTAAACATAGTTGGGGTATCTTTAGATAAAGACGCTGCAAAATGGAAAGAAGCTATTGCAAAAGATGGATTAACTTGGACTCAAGTTTCTAACTTAAAATTTTGGGAAGAGCCCATTGCAAAACAATACAATGTTGAAGCAATTCCTGCTACTTTTATTCTTGATGCATCAGGAAAAGTGGTAGCCCAAGATTTAAGAGGCGCTGAATTAAAAGCAAAGATCTTAGAATTGTTAGCAAAATAATTCTATCTCTCTTATAAAAATAAAAAAATCTCCCTTGTGGAGATTTTTTTTTGCCCTGTCAGAAATTCAAAAACGGACTTTCATTAAAAAGAATTAAAAAATTAAATATAAAAAGAAGTGTTAAGCCGAACACAAAGCCATATTAAATAGATATTTTTTAGTCAATATTCTTTTAACTTGTCAATAAAAGCAATATCTCACGCCTTAATCAAAGATTAAATTCAAAGTAAAAACGAAAGAATTACTATAAAAATAATCCTACTTTCTGAAATAATTAAAAAAAAATGCATTTAGGATGCTTTTTATTTTATTCAATTCCAATGAATTAAAAAATAACTTTAAAATAACTTAAAATTAAGTCATTTTTTTGTTTGGAAATGTACAAAGAGTTCCTATCTTTGCCACCGCTAAGAACAACAAAGCGCAACAAGCTGAGATCGGGGAGATACTCAAGCGGCCAACGAGGGCAGACTGTAAATCTGCTGTGTGAACTTCGCAGGTTCGAATCCTGCTCTCCCCACAAAAAGGGTAAAAGAAGTCAAAACGAAAGTTTTTCAATCTTTTTAAAAACCCGCAAAAAACGTGGTAAAGCCTGCAAATCGCAAGATTCGCAGGTTTTTTTTATTTATGCTGCTTTTCAAATTTTTTAAAACCGCCAAAAATCTCTGTGGCAGAATCTTATAACATTATTTTCTAAACTTGAATCTTACCGTTTTTTTGAATTTATAGTTATAAAAATAAAACTCTTTTAATGCTATTATCAAAAAAGGAGTTTTATTTAAAATCAATTGTTCTCTATTTAAGAAAGTAAGCTTAGAAGAAAAAACAGCTCGCTAAAAGAATTTAATCAACTTATTTCAAAGTTACACCTTCAAAAGTAGGTTTAGTTTCTAAAATGTAGCCATTAGCATCAAACTCTAGTTTATCAATACAGACCTCTCAATGAAAGCCGCCTGCGCGTCCCATTTTAATGCCTGATGGATACGAAAATCTATGATACACAATATACCATTCGTCTTTTCCTGGAATCTGCAAAACCGAATTATGGCCCGTAGCATAAATCCCCTGCTCCGGAATTCCCTGAATGACAATGTTATTTTGTGGAATTTCAAGAGGACCGAGTGGGGAATCTGAAATTCCATATCTTACTTTATAATTGGGGCTTCTCGTATCGTCTTCACTCCAAAAGAAATAATATTTCCCTTTTCTGTAAATTACATAAGTGCCTTCACGAAAAGTTTTGTCTGCCGCAATTATTTTAGTGCTTCCTTCTTTTAGAGAAACCATATCCAGATTTAATTCCGCAACGGCCATATACATATTTCCCCAATACAAATAATTTTTTCCTGTTTTAGGATCTGTAAAAACATCAGGATCAATTTCCTGACCATCCCTGATACCTTCTGGTCTAGTGGCTACAAGTGCTTTTCCGCTGTCTTTAAATGGTCCTGTTGGATGATCTGAAACGGCAACACCAATTTTCTGTGCAGCCGTGAAATAATAGAAGTATTTGTATCTTCCTTTGATCTTTTTCTCCACAATACAAGGCGCCCAAGCATTTCTGTCTCCCCAAGGAACATCTTTTTTAAGATCTAAAATAACGCCTTCCTCTTTCCAATCGACTAAATTATCAGAAGAAAATGTTTTAAAATAATAACCTGACCAATCGTTAAATCCATCCGTTGTTGGGTAGATATAATATCTTTTTGTTTTGTTCGAATATAGAATTTCAGGATCGGCATAATAACCTTCCAAAACTGGATTATTGTTTATTTTTGAAAGTTGCCCTGGCATTCCCCATTTTGCAGTAATTCGTTTCAATTCAGAACGCGTTATCGGCAAAATAGTTCCGTGACGCGGTTTAAAGTCCATTGAAATATCATTATCTATAACCGTGAAATTTTCTAAATCTTTTGTTTTTGTAAATTGATATTTTCCTTTTGAATAGACATCATAAATTAAAATATACTCATCTGAATTATTGATTTTAAATATACTCGAACCCTCAACTTTTTCCTTGGTTTGCTGCAAATAATTATCATTTTCTTTCCAATTTCCAGAAGTTAAATCGGTTGTGGTAGCTACCTTTATTCCAGCAGTTTCTGATTCTGTTTTATAAAAAAGATGATAAACGCCATCTTTCTTAATAATGTCTCCATCAATACAAGCTCCTTTGGATTTTGGAACAAATAATAATTTTGGAGCACCTTCTAAAGCGGTAAAATCTTCATTCGCATAAGCGTAATAAATTTTATCAGGATCTGTGCCATGCTGCATGCTAAAGTAAATCATGTATTTGCCAGCTTTGTCATCATAAATAGTCTGTGGTGCCCAAACTCTTTTTAAGTTTTCATTTCCAGAAAAAGCTGTCTGCATATTGACAACAGCGCTCTTCCAATGAACTAAATCGACACTTTTAAGTAAAATCATTGCACGATTGCTGTCCCAACCTTTTGACGAAGTCATATCAGTCAAAACCATATAAAATGTTTTTCCATCTTCACCACGTAAAATGTGCGGATCGCGAACGCCGCCAGTTGAACTGATTGTTTTACTATCTAAAATTGGTTTATTATTATTCAGAGCATAATAATGATATCCATCTGTGCTTAAAGCATAATTTACAGCTTCTTCTTCGACTTTATTTCCAATGAAATAAACGAAGAGATAAGCCGTCAAATCTTTCTCTGCAATAACTGGCGGACTACCTTTTAGATTATTCTGCGCTTGAGAAAAATTAAAAACAGTAAAAAATGACAATAGACTAAAGAATATCCTTTTCATTTATTTTTTGCTTTTTAATTGATACAAAACAGAACTATGCGGTTTTAAATCAGTTCCAATTTCTTTTGAAGTTATTTTTGATTTTTCTCCTGTCCACATATTTAAAACCTCAACTGAACCTGAAATTCCTAAATCCGAAAGAGCAACGACAACTTTTTTTGAAGCATTATCTGAAATATTGAACAAAGCCAAATACACACTTCCATCTTCAGCATTTTTTGAAGTCACAGCAATTTTTCCATCTTTCTGGAAAAGCTGTTTTACGTCTGTACTTTCGTTATGCATTTTCACTACATTTTTATTTGTTAATAAAGACAACGTGAAAGCATCATTACTTGGCAAGTCTCCACCGAAAAACAATGGAGATTTGAAGATATTGAAAAATGTAATCAAAGTATATTGTTCGTCTTTGGTTAAACGTGTCATTCTATCATTTCCTCTTTCTCCTCTTATCGAAATACGTCCTAGCGGAATCATATCACAGTCTGGCCATGTTCCTGGCGCGATATACGGATACCATTTTTGCGCTACGTCCATTAAATGCGTAATGTGCGGCCATGTATCCCAAACATCATCCACCATACGCCACATATTGGCATGAGTGCTTACGTGAGCCGCGGCTGAAATTGGCGTTTCTCCTGGCGATGTGCTTAATACAATTTTACGACCGCATTTGTCAATTGCATTTCTAATTAAGTTGATTTCAGCTTCATGATACGGTCTTGACAAATCGTCAATTTTAATAAAATCTACTCCCCATTGCGCATATAATTCGAAAATAGAATCATAATATTCCTGTGCTCCTGGTTTGTCTGCCAAAATAGTGTAATTGTCTCTCAGCCATTCGCATTGTAAAGCGGTGGTATAAACCTGGTCTGCTGTAATTCCGTTTGCTCCTTTTATGGGCAGTTTATCTTCAACTGCTTTTTTAGGAATGCCACGCATAATATGGATTCCGAATTTTAATCCTTTTTTATGAATATAATCTGCTAAAGGCTTGAAACCTTGGCCGTCTTTTGCTGAAGGAAATCGGTTAACTGCTGGCAAATATCTTCCGTATTGATCGATTACGTAACGCGGATCGGTCTGGTTATAACCTCCTGCTTTGTCGTTTTCAACAAACCAACGAATGTCGACTACGATGTATTCCCAACCGAATTTCTTCAATTCTTTTGCCATATAATCGGCGTTGGCTTTTACTTCGTGTTCTTCAACTGTTGGTCCGTAACAATCCCAGCTATTCCAACCCATTGGAGGAGTTTGAGCCCATTGTTTGAATTCTTCTTTTTGGAATGTTTTATTTTGAGCGCTAGTAGTGACTGATAGAAAAAAAGCTCCTACCATCATTGTAAGTAAGTTTGTAATTTTCATTGCGTTTGTTTATGTGTGGTTTTTACACTTTAAATATAATGAAATTTTATTTTTATATAGAAATTAGACCTGATAGGTTCTAAAAGCAAGAAGAGCCTTTGTTTATTTGGCTATTTCACATTAATAGTAACCTCTACAGGTTTTAACCACTGACTTGTAAATTTTACTTTTATTGGAGCTATCGAATCTCCATTTGCCTGAATGTACGCAACAATATGTCCGTGAAAAACTCTTTGTACATTATCAGTATAATCAGTCATGTCGCTGTTATTTCCCGCTTCCAATCCTAATAAAGTTCCTGCGCCGGTAATAGTACAAGTCACTTCGTTATCTGAAAGCATAACTGGAAGTCCGTTTTGGTCTTTTACCTGAACCATAATTTTTGCAACCCCTTTGTCTTTGCTGATGATACTATTTTTATCTGCAATCGTTAATTCAAAAGGCTGTTGTGTAGAATTAATTGTGTAACGACTTACTTCTTTATCATTTTTATCCAATCCAACTGCTTCTAATTTTCCAGATGCAAACGGAATATCCCAATAGATAATGCCGGTTTTTTCATCGTATAATTTCGTTTCGCCGACTACTTTACCATTCAATTCTAAACGTGCTTTTGAGGCATTGGTATAACAAACCACACGTATCTTTTGTCCTTCTTCGTAATTCCAGATTGCCCAGGCATCTTTGGAAATATCTTTTTCATTTGTTAATGGATACGTTCCTAAATAAGCCATTGGTTTATCTGACCAAAGCGACTGGCGAAAATATCCTCTAGGCTTGATAACACCAGCAAAATCAACTAAACCCGAATAGAATCCTCTTGAAGGCCATCTTCCCGATTCTCCTAAGTAATCAATTCCTGTCCAAAGGAACTGACCAAAAATATGTTTGTTGTTTTTTACTGCAAGCCAAGGTTGCATATCATGCGTATTTTCACTTCCGTAAATTACCCTTTTAGGATATTTTTCGTGATCTAAACCATATTTGCTTTCCGTATAATTGTAGCCTGTAATATCTAAAGCGCCCGGATATTCGGTTTCGTTTGACATTGCAACTCCCGCTAAACCAGCTGTTGTCGGGCGTGACTTGTCATATTTTTTAACAGCCGCAACCAGTCGTTTTGCGATTGCTCCAAGACGCATTGCATCTGGAGCATCTTTTTTATATCCTCCGTAAGCCGCTTGTCCAAATCCGTTTTTTCCTTGATCTAAAACGGGATGCGAATAAGGATCGTTTGGATAATCTACTTCGTTGCCAATACTCCAAGCAAAAACAGAAAGATGGTTTCGGTCACGGCGTACAAAATCTTCCAAGTCTTTTTCTGCCCAGTCAGCAAAAATGTCAAATGAACCTTCAAATCCCGGAGTTCCGTAATTCCAACCTTCAAGCCATTTACGTTTTGGAAATTCCCATTCATCGTAAGCTTCGTTCAAAACCAATAATCCTAATTCGTCGCAAAGCTCATAAAATTCAGGCGCTTGCGGATTATGGCTTGTACGAATGGCATTTACTCCAATCTCCTTCAATGTTTCTAATCTAGTTTTCCAAACTTCTTTAGGGACTGCAGAACCCAAAACTCCAGCGTCATGATGCAGGCAAACTCCTTTCATTTTCATCCATTTTCCGTTAAGAGCAAAACCATTATTTGGATCAAACTTAAAAGTTCTAAAACCCGTTTGAGTAACTGTTTTGTCTATTTCTTTTCCATTTTGAAAAACCGTCGTTCTCAGCTCATACAAATTTGGATTATCCAAATCCCATAACTGCGGATTCTTAACGCTTATCTTTGTTGAAATTTTTCCATTTGCATTTAAGGCAACATCCACTTTAGAAGAAGATTTACCAACTAATTTTCCGCCTTTTGAGAAAAGTTCATTTACAACTGTAAGGTTTGCTTTTGCTTTTGATTTGTTTTCAACATCAACCTCGACATTCAAAATCCCGTTTCCATTTGTAACTTGTGGATAAGCATAAACGCCCCATTGCGCTATATGAACTGGATTTGCATAAACCAACCAAACATTTCTGTAGATTCCTGACCCGCTGTACCATCTTGAATCAGCACTCTGGCTATGGTCTACTCGAACTGAAATTATATTTTCACCTCCAAATTTTATAAATTCAGTAGCATCATAAGCAAAAGAAATATAGCCGTTAGGCCGTTTCCCTAATGAATGACCATTGATGAAAACTTCACTTCTATTGTAAACTCCTTCAAAATATAAATAGACTTTTTCTCCTGATTTCGTTTGCGGAACAGCAATCGATTTTCTGTACCATGCAATTCCACCAGGCAGAAATCCAGTACAGCTTGCTAAAGTTGGACTTAGCTGTCCTTTGACACTCCAATCATGCGGTACATTTACCTGCTTCCACTTGCTATCATCGAAAGAAATATTTTTGGCATCAGCAATGTCTTGAAGATTAAATTTCCAATTGTCATTGATTTTATTTGAATCTCCAAACGAAATTTGGCTCATAGCAGAGAAACACGAGAAGAGAAGTGCGGGTAATATTATCTTATTTGTAAACACAATATTTTCATTTTATTTGTTTTGTAAATTTCTATTTCAAAGGTTTTACGTTGTAAGCCGTTCCTTTTTTAGCATCAAAAGTTGCAGTGTAACCAATAGACGATATCTCGCTTTTTATATTCAGTTTTTCAACAATAAAAGGCTCTGCCGATCTTATTGTACAAGTCCCTCCCTTGTTAGCCAAAATTTTAGCACGACTCATTTTACCATTATTCCATTTTATATCTACGCTAAAATTGCCTTTTGCTTTAATGCCTTTAATTTCACCATCTGTCCATTCGTCTGGTAAAGCAGGCAGCAAATGAATTTCTTTATTCTGGCATTGCATCAGCATTTCTATAACTCCTGCCGTTCCTGCAAAATTTCCATCAATTTGAAAAGGCGGATGCGCATCAAACAAATTAGGATAACAGCCCCCTTGACGTTTGTATTTTGGATCGTTATCTTTTGTTAACCTTAATTGATTTTTAAATAATTTGTAAGCATGATTTCCATCTAAAAGTCTTGCCCACATATTTACTTTCCAAGCCAAACTCCAGCCAGTTCCGTCATCACCACGCAATTCTAATGTTTTCTTTGCAGCATCAGCTAGTTCGGGAGTTTTCAATGGCGAAATTAAATTGGCAGGATGCAAAGCATAAAGATGTGAAGTATGTCTATGTTGCGGATCTTCGTCCTCAAAATCTTTGTACCATTCTTGCAATTGTCCTTTGCTTCCAATTTTAAAGGGCAATAATTGTCTTTCTGCTTCACTTACAACTTGTCTAAAATCAGCGTCGCTATTTAGAATTTTAGAAGCTTCTATGGTATTTTCGAATAAATCTTTTATAATGCCAATATCCATTGTAGAAGCTGTTGTTACAATTCCCTCTTTTTTTCCATCATATAAATATTTATTTTCTGGCGAAGTCGAAGGCATGGTTACCAAATAACCGTTTTTATCTTTTTGAAGCCAGTCTAAACTAAATTCGACCGCACCTTTCATGATTGGATATACTTTCTTTAAATATGCTATATCTCCGGTATATTCATAATGTTCCCATAAATGTCTGCTTAACCAATTGGCACCCATATACCAATTTGCCCACATCGGATCTCCTTTTCCAAAATCTCCAACCGGATTTGTTGTAGCCCAGATATCTGAATTGTGATGCAGAACCCAACCATTAGCGTGGTAATAACTTTTGGCTGTTTCTGTTCCTGTCACTGCAACATTTTGGATGAATTCATCTAGTGGAAAAAACAATTCAGACAAATTTCCAGATTCTACTGGCCAATAATTCATCTGCAAATTGATGTTTGTGGTGTAGTTGCTACTCCAAGGCGCGCGAAGTTTATTGTTCCAAATTCCTTGCAAGTTCGCTGGTGCATTATGTGTACGTGAAGAAGAAATCAATAAATATCGCCCAAACTGAAAAAACAAAGCCTCTAGTCCAGCATCTTTTTCTCCTTTTGCATATTGTTCTAATCTTACATCTGTTGGCAAATTAGATTTACTGGTTTCATTTTCATTTAATTGTAATGAAACTCTATTGAATAATTTTTGAAAATCAGCAATATGCTCTTTTAGTAAATTATCATACTTTTTGACACTAGCTTTTTTAATTAGATTTTCTGCTAATAGATGCTCGTCTTTTCCTTGACTATTTGGACATTTATCAAATCCGTTGAAACTGGTCGCAGCCGAAACAAAAAGCAAGATTTCAGAAGCGTTTTTTATAACCAAAATATTTCCTTCAGAAGTTATTTCTCCATCTTTTACAATTGGTTTAATAATCAATTCAAAACGCATTCCTCTGCATCCCACGGGGTCTTCATAAATAATTGGTTCTTTATTGTAATCAATATAATTTGGATCTGCATGTGAAGGCGCTTTTCCTTTTAAAACCAAAGACTTATCGTTTATTGATTTTTCACTTTGCAAAAGACTCCTTGCATCTAGTGTTACTGAAAGCTTTTTTAGTTGATCTGCCGAAAGTTTAATTACAACGCATTGTGCAGGTGCTGAAGCAAAGATTTCTCTTTTGTAATTTACGCCCTCAACATTAAAATTAGTTACGGCTAATCCCGTTTGTAAATCAAGACTTCTGTTATAAGAATCTGGTTTCTTTCCTCCAAAATCTTGTTTTAAAATCAAATCACCCAAAGGCATAAAACTTTCACTATATGCTCCCTGCATATTCTTGGTAAGCTTGTAGGCTTTTTCAAAATCTTCTTTCGTAAGCGCTTCTCTGATTAAAGCAAGATTTTTAAACGCGTCCGGATTTACATTGTTCTGGACAGGGCCGCCACTCCATAAAGTAGCTTCATTTAACTGAATTAACTCAGAATCTACTCTTCCAAAAACCATTGCACCCAATGTACCATTTCCGATTGGAAGCGCTTCTGTCCATTCTACGGCTGGCTGGTTGTATTGCAGTTTTAAATCCTGCGCATAATTAGAAATCCCAGTAATTATGGAAAGAAATACAAAAGTCTTTTTAAAAAAATAATGAAACATGGTATTTTAATTAATAATTTACAATTAACTAGCTCATTTTCAGCTTTAAAACCGTTACCGAATAAGCAGGAAGATTCAAATCTTGTTTCCCTTTTGTAATTTTATATTCGCTTTGTTTTGGAGCGATTTTCTTCGGATTAGCAAAAGTATTTTCGTCTTGTGTACTTTCGCTTGCCAGTCTTACAATCGTACCTTTTGATCCTAATTTCACTCCTTTCAAATCCAGACTAACTTCTTGGCTTGAAGCTGCCGTATTAACCAATTTCACAATAATCTCCTTGGTGTCCACATCTTTTACAGCCGATGCATACAAATCATTCTGACCGATTAAAGCTTTACCATCTTTTGTAATGTTTAAAAGATCTGTTCCTTTGTTTGTCGAAAATAATTGTTGCACATAATAATTGGCTGAACCATAAGATTCTAAATTGTTAAACCAAATCATATCTGGTGTCCATTGCCAAGCATCTTCATGAGCCATTAAAGGAGCATAAGACGATAACTGAACTACTTCTGCATTTCTTTCTAAACCTGTCATAAAAGCTGCTTCAGAGAAAGCGCACTCCCAATTGTTTCTATTGTTGGGATTCGCTCCCGAAACACTTTGCGCCGCATATTCTCCTGCAAATATTTTTGGCCCTTTTCTATCATAATTATCGTAACGACCAGCGTTTTCTCTAAACCATTTCGGACTTTCATAATAATGTTCGTCGACCAATTCTGCATTCAGCTTTTTAAGTTCTGCCATCGCATAATCAAAATGCTCTCCTTTTGGCGAAGGCCCGCTTCCAGAAACTATGATAATGTTTTGATATTTTGCTTTGATTGCTTTTTCAAAAACTTTGTAACGATCGATGTAATCTGGTCCCCACTGCTCATTTCCAACTCCTATATATTTTAAATTAAAAGGTTTTGGATGTCCCATATCTGAACGGATTTTTCCCCAAGTTGTCGTAACAGCACCATTGGCAAATTCAATCAAATCTAAAGCATCTTGAATGTATGGATCCAGTTCATCCATTGGAGCCAATTCTCCTGTATTGTATTGGCACGCCATTCCACAGCTTAAAATTGGTAAAGGTTCTGCACCAATATCTTCTGAAAGCTGAAAATATTCGTAAAATCCTAATCCGAAACTTTGGAAATAATCAGGTGTTTGTTTGTGATTGAATTCTACATTCCAACGGTTCATCATGGTTTTTCTCTCCTCAACATTTCCAACCGATTTTTTCCATTGATAACGATCCGAAAGTGTTCTCCCTTCAACAATACAGCCTCCTGGAAAACGTAAAAATCCAGGTTTTACATCATATAAAAGCTGAACAAGATCTTTTCTAAGTCCATTTTTTCTGCCTTTCCATGTATCTTCAGGAAACAGCGAAATCATATCCAAATCAATCGTTCCTGTTCCTTCAAAAGTTAATTTTAATTTTGCCTTTGCTTCTGTTTGAGTACCAATAATCTGCGCGGTATAATTTGTCCATTGTTCCGATTTTGGAACAATGCTCGTTTCTCCAATTACCTTTTGATCTTTATCTATTAATTGAACAATAATTTTTTTAATTGCTCCATTTGGATTCGCAGCTTTCAAAGAAAGATTGTATTTGGCATCTTTCTTCACTCCCATTCCTCGAAACCCTTCATTTATCAAAGCATAACCTTTGTCATTGTTAATTTCTACTCGACAGAAATTGGCATTATTGGCCGCTAAATTAATTGGCACAGCACTACCCGAGTCTTTGTTCATAGAAGACCTTTTGGTATTTGGCTGTTCCCACCCCATGAGAGGTTTATCAAATTCAAAAGATCTGTTTTTAATCATTTCGGCGTATAATCCTCCATCTGCGGCAAAATTGATGTCTTCGAAAAATAAACCGAACATCGTTGGCTGAATTTTAGTAATCGTTTTTGAAGCATCAACTTCTAAGGTCGTTTTCTGAGCATTCATATAAAAACTGCTCAACATCAGACTGCAAATGGTAAATTTCTTAAGGGTGGTATTTTTCATAGCTTTGGAATGAACTAGTTATTTCTTTACTGCTTCTAACTTTGCAGGAAAAGCAGATTCTCCGTCTAAATTAATCACTTTTAAAACATCAACATTCTTGCTTTCCACAGCATGTTTAAAATAATCTGGTCTGTTTTTTCCCCATTGAACAGTGCAATTTTGAACTTTAATGCTTTCTGCCGAATCAAAATAAAATCCAGAAGTACTTCCTTTTACAAAACCTTCAACATTTGCTGGGCGTCTGTCATATAATCCACCAGCAAAAGAAGTTGTTTTATCTATAAAAACGCTCACATTGTCAAAGACAATATTCTTGATTTTATCTTTAGATTCACCGCTTACAAACACACCGTTTTCTCCTTTGCATTGAATATTAGAAAAATAGATGTTTCTAATTTCTCCCACTTTTCCTTCTGTTGCTCCTTTTGGAAAACGCCAGTTCGCATCTTTATGATTTCCTTTTGCTCTGCTGAAAGCTGTAACATAAATTGGTTCTGCTTTTCCCCACCAAGTATCTGTGTTTAATTTACTTTCTATAATGATATTAGAAAAAATAACATCGCTTACCGTTCCTTCATCTCTGTTCTGAATTCCTAAAGCGCGATTGCTGTTTTTAATAATACAATTATTGAAAACAACTTGTCTAATCGCATCCATGTTTTCTGAACCAATTTTAATTGCACAGCTACTGCTTGTCATGGTGCAATTGGTAACCGTAATATTTTCGCAGGCGCCAAATTCTTCAAATTCTCTTCTGTTTTTCAAACAAATACAATCATCGCCACTTTCAATATAACAATCGCTAATTCTAACATTTTTAGAATGATCCAAATCGATTCCGTCACTGTTACGCACTTTTAAACTATTCAACAAAGTAATTCCGCTAATTACAACATCATTACAGCCAATTAAATGAACGGTCCAATAAGCCGAATTTCCAATATGCACATCTTTGATTCGGATGTTTTTTCCTCCAATAATAGTCAAAACATGAGGTCTCGGATCTAATACATTAAATGGTTTCAAAACATAAGCATCATCTTCTTCTGCTCCCATAAAAGAAATTCCGTTTCCGTCTATTTTTCCGCTTCCGCTAATGGTAAAATCTTCTATATTTTCTCCTCCAATCCAAATCGTTCCTTCTCCCGGATTGGTTCTGAAGGCGCTTTTTGTATACAATTTTTCATCTGGACTTGCCAATAATTTAGCTCCAGCTTCAATATGCAAATCAACTCTTGATTTTACATCAAATGGTCCAGTTAAAAAAGTAAATGGCGCTGGAATTAAAACTCTTCCGCCCGTTTTACTGCATTCATCAATTGCTTTCTGAATGGCCACAGCGTCATTTGTTTTTCCATCTCCTTTTGCTCCGTATTTTTTGACATCATAGATTTTCTGTGCTGAAATAGTTAAGGAAATACAGAAAATAAGGATCGCGATTATAGGTTTCTTTTTCATGTTTTTTATTTTTTTAATGCCACAAAGACTCAAAGGCACTAAGTTTTTTTCTTTAAGTTTTTTTCACGCAGATCTTGCAGATTTGGGCAGATTTTATTTGATTTCTTTAAAAAAATCTGCTGAATCTGCTTAAATCTTTTTAAATCTGCGTGAAACAAATTTTACAATCATTGGCAAAAAAACTTTTCGTCTTTGTGCATTTGTGGCCAACTACTAGTGTGCTGGCAATTCAAATTTATTTTGCTCTGGTTCTATTTTTCTTTTTAAGGATTCGCTGTCCAAATTACTTGATGAAACATCTTTAAAAATAATCTGATTGATTTTATCCGAAGGAATATCAATAGCATTCATCGAAAGATTTTTTACATCATCAAAAACAAATGCGGGACGGAAATCTTCTTTGTCTAAAACCAATTTTATGTTCTTCATTTCTATTCCGTTAACGTGACGAACGTAAAATCCCCAAGAAGGCAATTCGCCAAACATGGTAAATTCAGGATAACCTTTTATGTTTTCATTTACGTCTTTTAATCTGCTTAACGGATGATAGGCCATTCCTTTAGAAGCCCTTCCGGGATACACGATTTCAATATTTTCTAAGGTCACATTTTCAATCAAATGACCCGGAATTCCAGCAATTGAAGATGGAAACGGATTATGGAAATAATCTACTTCTGGTCCGCGCATATCGTAATCAATATCTGGTCGACCAAACGGAATTTGTGCTTTTACATTTTTAACCGATACATTTTTGATATAACCCACTTTATCTCCGTTTCTATGCCCTAAACGAATTAAAATTGCATTTCCTGTATTTACAGCCGTAACATCTGAAACTTTAATATTTTCTATTTCTGCTCCATCCACAGATTCAATTGCAATTGCCGATCTGAAAGTGTCAAAAACCTTAATATTTTCGATTGTCACATTTTTGAAACTTCCGTAAGAACCTGTGCCAAATTTCACTGCATTGGCGCTCGATCTAATAGTACA
Source organism: Flavobacterium sp. LK-23 (assembly GCF_058135255.1). Classification (NCBI taxonomy): domain Bacteria; kingdom Pseudomonadati; phylum Bacteroidota; class Flavobacteriia; order Flavobacteriales; family Flavobacteriaceae; genus Flavobacterium; species Flavobacterium sp. LK-23. Next base: position 8,371 of record NZ_JBYUVT010000019.1, on the reverse strand, counting down.
ATTTCCGATATAAATATTATTATTGTGCAATCCCGGTTCTTCCGATTTTAAACAAATTCCATCATCTGCAGCATTTACATTACAATTGGTTATTCTAACATTTTCACAACCGTCAACATCAATTCCGTCATTGTTCCAGTATGCTCTGCTTACCACTTTCATAAAATCAATAACAATATTTTTGCATTCTCTAAAGCATTGCACCCAACCTGGACTATTTTTTAAGGTAATATGCTTCATGGTAATCGAATCGCATTTTACAAACGAAATCAGTTTTCCTCTTCCATCTTCTGGACGCATTCTTCTGTAGTTGTATTTTGGATCAATACGAATACCTGAATGATGCAAACTATCAATTGCCAAAGCCAATTCCCTTCCCTGTCCGTTTATAATTCCTTTTCCATTTACCGCAATATTTTTGGATTCGTAAGCTAAAATCAAAGCTCTAATTCCTTCAAGTTTAGGATAATCATCTGGATTAGTGCTTCCTAACAAAACGGCTCCGTCTTCAAAAAACAATTCAACATTATTCTTCAAAACAATACTTCCAGAAAGAAAAGTTCCTTTAGAAAAAATAACTCTTCCTCCTTTACTTTTATTTGCGACATCAATTGCTTTCTGAATGGCTTTTGTATTTAAAGTTTTACCATCTCCAACTGCACCGTATTTTTTAATATCAAAAATCTTTTGCGCCGAAACGGTTAATGAAATACAGAAAATAAACAGTGTAATTATAATTTTGTTTTTCATGTTTTTTATTTTTTCATGCCACAAAGGCACAAAGACACTAAGTTTTTTATTTATTCTTTCAATATTGCAGAGACACAAAGTTTTTTTTAAGTCTTTTTCTTTCAATAAACTTTGCGACTTCGCGCCTTTGTGGCAATTACAAAATCTTACCAGAAAACAGTGTACAAAGCCACTAATATTCCGCTAATGATAAAAGAACCGACTATAAATTCTGAAGAAACTTTAAACATTGATTTGTCAACTTCTATCTGATGTTTTTCTGCTTCTTCTTCTTCAAAAACTGGTTTCGCTAAACTAATTCCAACCATTATAAATACGATGATGAAGAAAACGATAGTCATTCGGTCTAAGAACGGATAATCAGGAAAAGCACCTTCTGTCCACATTGGCAAGAATTTCAAAACTGCTGCAATTGGCACTGTCAGCAATGCACCCGCCAATCCGGCTGTTGGAGTTGTTTTTTTCCAGAACATTCCCAACAAGAAAATCGCGAGAACTCCCGGAGAAAAGAATCCAACGTATTCTTGTATAAATTGATACGCCTGATCTAATGATTTTAATGCTGGAGCTACAAAAGCTGCAATAATCATACAAACCACAACGCACCATCTTCCTGTACGAACCAGCTTTTTTTCTGATGCTTGAGAATTGAAGTATTTTTTATAAATATCTAAAGAAAAAATGGTAGAAATACTATTTGCTTTTCCTGCTAAAGAAGCTACAATTGCCGCCGTAAGAGCCGCTAACGCAACACCTTTTAATCCCGCAGGAAGCAAATTCATTAAAGTAGGATAAGCATGATCTGGTTTTAAAACTCCCGCTGCATCAACCATTTCCTGTTGAAACATTCCATTTTCATGCATTACAAACATGGCAATACCAGGTAAAACAGCAATAATCGGAACTAATAATTTTAGAAAAGCGGCAAATAAAATTCCTTTTCGAGCTGTTTTTAGATCTGCTCCCAAAGCTCTTTGAACGATATATTGATTGCATCCCCAATAAGCTAAATTATTAATCAGCATTCCGCCCACTAAAACGGATATTCCTGGCAATTCATTATAATGCGGACTGGATTTGTCTAAGATCATGTGCAAATGATCTGGCGCTTCTTTAGCAATAACGGCCAGTCCTTTTAGAATATCTTTCCCAAAACCAAACTGATCTGACAGTAATGTCAAAGCTAAATAAGTTGTTACCAAACCTCCTAAAATTAAAACAATAACCTGAAACATATCTGTGTATCCAATTACTTTCATTCCGCCTAAAGTCACGATTACAGAGAACAAACTCAAACCAATTACGCAAAACTGAAAGCTAACAGGAGCGATAGAAGAAATGGCTAAAGCACCTAAATAAATAATTGAAGTAAGATTAACAAACACATAGATTAAAAGCCAGATAATTGCCATAATTGCACTTACTGTACCGCTATATCTTTTAGCCAAAAATTGAGGCATGGTAAATATCTTATTCTTCAAATAAATTGGCAGAATAAACATTGCGACAATAATTAAAGTGGCTGCCGACATCCATTCGTAAGAAGCAATTGCCAGTCCAATAGCGAAACCCGAACCGCTCATTCCAATAAAGTGCTCTGCTGAGATATTAGAAGCAATCAAAGAAGCTCCAATTGCCCACCAAGTAAGCGATCCTTCGGCCAGAAAATATTCGTTAGAACTCGTTGATGCAGTTTTCTTGCTTCTGTAAATATACATTCCATAGGTGGTTACTATAACAAAGTAGATAAAGAAAACAATATAATCTGCGGTTTGTAATACATTCATAATAGTGTGGTTAGGCGTGGTTAGTAAGTAAAATGCATTTTAAAATCCAATAGGCATCAAATTTTCAGAAACCATTTTCTTTTATATAAAAAGTACAGTAAAATAAGCTGTACGACGGTGACAGATAATGCAGCAAAAAAGGGCTGCCAAATGATCGGTGTAAAATTTATAAGTCCGCCGAAAATATAATCTGCGGTATGTTTAAAATCGACTAAACCTTCTGCAGCGATATAAATTAAAATAGAATTTGAACCAATTAAAATCAATGGGAATGCCCATTTTTGAAAACCAAATAAATCGATTATCACATAAAAAAGGACAAAAAACAAAATACTGAATCCGCCAACAAAACAGACAAAAGAACTCGTCCATAAATGTTTGTTTATTGGAAAACTAATATCCCAAATCAATCCTATAATAATCAAAACCACAGCCGTTAAAGCCATTAAAAGCATTTTTACCTTTATTGAAAATTCACATTTTGCTTTTAAAAATGTGCCAGTAAAAACACCTAATAAAGCGGTTCCAATAGCAGGAAGTGTCGAGAATATTCCTTCTGGATCGTAAACTGTACTGTGCAATCTTCCTGGCAATAAAAGACGATCAATATATCCTTCTAATGAACCTTCTTTGGTTAAAACTCCCGCTCCAAAATCTGGCACCGGAATCCATTTCATCGCTGCGTAATAACCTATCAGAATACCGAAAAACCAAATCAGCTGTTTTTTAAAATCAAAATTCAGAAAGATGATTCCAGCAAAAAACCAAGCTAATCCTATTCTTCCTAAAACACTCGCAAAACGCGTTTGATCAAAACCATCAAATCGCAACAATCCATTTACTACAAATCCGAGAACTAGTAAAATACAAGTTCTTCTAAGCATTGATAAATATATTTTTTGCTTTTCGCTTGACGGTAAATCTTTTGGAGATTTCACACCTGCCAATTGCATTTTCTTTTCGAAAGAATATGGCATTGAAACTCCGGCAACAAACAGAAAAACAGGAAAAATCATATCATAGAAGGTAATACCATTCCATTCCGCATGATGCAGTTGCGATGACATCCAGACAAAAATAGGAATTGGAGCCGCTTTAGCCAGAGCATGAACAATATGTTCGCCACTCATGATCCAAAACATCACAAATCCGCGCAGTGCATCTAAAGAAATTAATCTTCCGCTTGTAGGGTTACTCATTTTAGTTTTAAGTTTTCGGTCTCGGTTTTCAGTTAGTTTTCAGTCGCAGTTTTCAGTCGCAGTTTTCAGTTCTAACTGTGACTGAAAACCGAGACTGAAAACTGAACTTATTTAAGTTAAAGTGGTTTAATAATAAATCCGTAGCTGTATTCGCTTTGGGTTAAAGTATATTGTTCGTGTGGCGGTGCGCCCCAACTGTTGTCTCCGCCTAATCCGCGTTGGGTTAAGTCTATACAAACTACTACTTCTTCTCTTGGTGTAATGTCGCTGGAATGAATATTCTTTTTAGAAATTCCACCATCAAAATCACTCGGATAATTATTTAAAGTACTCATACCTAAAGGCTGCAGACCTTTTATTTCAATGCCGTTTCCTTTATTCGCTGATAATTTAAACCAGCGTACATCTGTCTTATATCCATTTTCTTGTGGGCGTGTATAAGGCACATATTGGTCTGCAACTTTACTGGTATAAATTCCTTTTAATGATGACGTTTTTCTGTCAGGATAATTTTCCAACGGTCCTCTTCCATAATAATCCAGATTTTCTAATGTGTTCTTTAAAGTGAAAATCATTCCGAAACGCGGTAACTCTGGCAGCGGATTATTTCCCTTTTTATAAGAAGCCTGAATCTCTAAAGCGTCATCATTTCCTAATGCGTATTTGATGGTATAATCAGAAGCAACATCATTCAATTTTAATTTGGCTATGATGTATTTCTTGCCGTTTTCTTCGCTTTGCTGAATGCTTTCCAGCGACGTATTTTTTCCAGCCGTTCTCCAAACATTTGTTCTAATCTGCATTTTATTTCCAATATCATTATCGGTTGGGGCTCTCCAAAAATTTGGTTCAGGATACTGTTTAAAATATTCCTCGCCTTTTAAGCTGTAGTATGAAATCAATCCAGACGTTTTACTAATTTTAACCGTAACATTATCCGAAGTCAAAACAAACTGATCTTTTTCATCTTGAATTTTTGCTGTATTTGATTTTTCTGATTTTTCGAAATATTTCCCGTCTTCGATTACAAATTGTTCTTTAGCAATTTCAAAGTTCTGAGGCAATAATTCTGAACCTATTTTCGTGTAAGCAAAAACATTCAACAAATATTCTGTTCCTTCTTTTGACTTTAATTTTGGTAAATCAAGTTTAAACTGTTTTTTTGTTTTCGGATCTAATGCAACATTAAAAGTTCCGCCTTTAATTACTTTTCCATTTTCTAAAACTTCATATCTAAAGTTGTATTTATTCAGGTTTGTAAATCCGAAATCATTATTAATTTCAATTACACCGTTTTTAATGTCAACCGCTTTAAACAAGATATTCTGATAGACTTTCTTTACTTCAAAAGCGCCTGGATGCGGTGTTCTATCGGCATAAACTAAACCATTGTGACAAAAATTTTCATCATTTAAATAATTCTGGCTTCCCATATCGCCGCCATAAGCCCAGTATTCCCTTCCCGCTTCATCTTTTCTTTTATACCCTTGATCTACCCAATCCCAGATAAAACCGCCCTGCATATTTTTGCTGCCGCGAATGATATCCCAGTATTCTTGAAAATTTCCGCTGCTGTTTCCCATTGCATGCGAATACTCACACATGATATACGGACGACTCACTTCTTTTCTTGCCGCATATTCTTTCATGTATTCAATCGTTGGATACATTGGACAAACAATATCTGTATTTTCATTTTCTTTTGCCTGTTCAAACTGAACCAAACGGGAATTATCTCTTTTTTTTATCCATTTGTAAGCTTCGTGAAAAACAGGTCCGTTGGCACTTTCATTACCTAATGACCAGATAATTACAGACGGCATATTTTTATCTCTTTCAACAAGGCTATAAATTCTGTCCAAATGCGCTTCTCTCCATTCTGGAAGATAACCTGGATTCGTTTTGGGATTCATCCATTTTAAAGGCTGTCCTTCTACTCCCATTCCATGACTTTCGATATTGGCTTCATCCACCAAAAACAAACCGTATTTGTTACATAATTTAACCCATAGAATATTGTTCGGATAATGACTGCAGCGAACTGAATTGATATTCAGCTGTTTCATCATTTTAATATCTTTCATCATCGTCGCTTCGTCCTGATAATGTCCAGTTTCTGGATTGTGTTCATGAATATTAACACCATGAACCATTAACCGAACTCCGTTTACCAGTAATTGACTGCCTTTTAATTCTACTTTTCTAAATCCGATTTGTGTTCCAACGCTTTCTACAATGTCTCCTTTTTCATTTTTTAAAGTTAGAATCAACATGTATAAATTAGGCGCCTCACTACTCCATAATTTTGGGCTCGATACATTTTGAGTAAAATTTAAATTCTGATTTTTTGAAGCTTCTAAATTGACATTCAATTCTTTTACAAATACATTTTTCCCAGAAGCGTCAACCAGTTTGGCAACTAATTTTTGATTGTTAACCGAAGTTGAAGTCAGATTTTTTAAACTTACATCAACACTTAAACTTCCATTTTTATATTTGGCATCTAAATCTGGTTTGGCAAAAAAATCGGCAACACGAACATTATCTGTGCTGTACAAATACACATTTCTGTCAATTCCTGAAAGTCTCCACATGTCCTGATCTTCTAAGTAAGAACCATCGCTCCATCGGTAAACTTCAATCGCTATATCATTTTTTCCAGGTTTTAGATATTTCGAAATATCAAATTCTGCCGGACTTTTAGTGTTTTCCGTATAACCAACTTTTTCTCCATTTAACCAAATATACATTGCTGCCGTTCCTGCTTCGAAATGAAGAAAAACATGACGGTTTTTCCAATTTTCTGGCAGCACAAAATCTCTTTTATAAGATCCAACCGGGTTATCCCAATGATTGATAAATGGCGGATTTTTTTCGAATGGATATGTAATGTTGGTGTAAATTGGCACGCCGTATCCGTTCAGTTCCCAATTGGAAGGCACTTGAAGTTCTTTCCAATGCAGCGTACTGAAATCCGTTTTGTAAAAATCCTTTGGGCGCTCGTCTGGTGTTGGCGACCAAGAAAATTTCCATTTTCCGTTTAGAGAAAAATACCAAGGTGAATTTTCATATTTATCCAATATAACAGAATTTTCATCTGCAAAAGGAAGAAAAGCAGCGCGGGCTGGTTCTCTGTTAATTTGAAAAACCTCAGGATTTTCCCAATCGTTGCGGACTTTTTCCTGAGCAAAAACCAATGTATTGGAAAGTACAAGCAGGCTTAATAAAAGTATTTTGGTTTTGATATTCTGCATTATTTTGGTTTTAGATAGCTGGCAATTATTATTCTAACACTTAGAAACATAGTTTTTCTTTTATCAAAAAGCGCTTCAATTATTTCAAAAAATAGCTATGCGTGGAAACTAGTTTCTTCTATAAATCTTTCACACTCAAAAGAAAAAACTATGTTTCTATGTGTTTAAAATAAACTTTTAAAACTTCAATTTCTCTGGCAAATATTTAGCAACTAATTCTTTATAGTAAGGAAGTAGTGCCTGCACATCTGGTTTAACCGGAGCTTTTGTATACAAATCGTATGGATTGAATTTTCTAACCCAGTCAAACATTTCAATGTCTTTTTCGTTCATTAAATGCGAGTAGGCATTTTCTTTATGTTGTGAATAAAATGAATGATAACGAATCATATATAAAGCCGGATCCGGAAGGTAATCTTTCATTATCTGGTACAAATATTCGTCATGTCCCCAGCTCATTTTTACATTATCAAGTCCGCAGTTTTCTGTATAAACTCCAAATTTGGTATTAAATCGTTCGTCTGTAAAATCCGGATTTTCTTTAAAAAATTCTGAATACACGATTTTATCTGAATAGGCACAGCCAACAGGAAATGTATCTCCTACAACTGCCCACTGCGGCTCTCCAAACAAACATAAAACTTTACCTAAATCATGAATAAAACCTGTCAATACAAACCAATCTGGATGACCGTCTGCGCGAATGGCTTCTGAAGTCTGCAAAAGATGCTGTGTTTGATCTAAGTCAATATCTGGGTCGCTGTCGTCTACAAGCGTATTCAAAAAATCAACAGCTTCCCAGATTGACATTTCTTTTCTATTAAACTGCAGAAAATCTTGTTCTTTACTGCATACAAAATCATAGGTTTGATAAGTATGATTTATTCTGTAAAATTCCTTAACTGTTTCTACTCTTTCTGAATCGACATAATTCCTAAATTCTTCCTTTTGCTTTTCTTTTACACTTTCATTTTCTTCAGAAGGATCAGGATATCGAATCAGCAAATCATCTTCCCAGTCATCTAAGTTGTTCAACGGATTGTCTGTATCTATATGTTTTTTCATAATGATAAATAGTTAAAAGTTACAAGACAAAAATAGAATTACATATTCCGTTCAAAATGGATTAATACATCAAAAACATGGATAATTCTTGTTATTGTAGGATTTTTATATTAAAATAAATCTAAAACCCTGAATATTTGTTTTTTGTCATTTTATGTAAGTCGAAATTATATTAGAATTTCTATATAGGAAATTGCCAATGTTGGTCCATTTTCGAGTGTGGTCCTTCCTTCGTCAGGATTGTAAAGGTTAGATAATTCGGTAACAAAATTTAACTTTAATAAATTTTGTTGCGATGAGAAATAACAGTCAGGAT